>CAIPWS010000089.1 GCA_903868845.1 uncultured bacterium | reverse complement strand
TGTCAGTCGTAGTAGTTAAACTATCAGTCGGATGTACTCCAACTGTCGCCCAAACATTTTCATGCTTTTCTGCCAACTCTACCGCACTTCTAGATGACTCCAAGTCTGTCCCGATGATGATCATGCCAACACCGGCCTCTTTTGCACGTTCAAAAACAGCTTCACGATCTACATCGTAGTCAGGAAAATTTATATGACCATGAATATCTATATATTTGAGAGTATTTAACATAAATTTTCTAACACTTGCGCGATGCTACTTTCTAAGAAATAGTGGCTGGCTTGGCATACTATTTTTGTTTACACAGTCCAATATAGACTTCGCCGTCTCTGGCATAAATGGAATAAGAGCATTTCCTATATGGAAAAGATTGGAAAGAAGCGTATGAATACAAGCCTTACCAGCTTCCTTTTCAGCCTCAACCTCTGACTTCATGAGCTTGAAAGGTTGCTTCACTTGAATAAGTTTGTCTGACTCAGCAATAATATTCCATATAGCATCCATGGACTTCTTCAGGTTATATTCTGACAAACCATCTCTATAGTCTGACGAGATGCCGCCAAAAGATGCAGATTGGTCAGTGGATATTTTTATGCCATTTGTTTCAGCCATCTTCATAACACGACTGACGAGGTTACCTAGACCGTTGGCTAGGTTGGCATTGTAAGCTTCCTTGAAACGATCTGTTGTACAAGGACTATCTTCAAATGGACTCAGTTCACGCAAGCAATAATACCTCATGGCATCAACACCATACTCCTTCACCAACAAAACAGGATCAACTGTGTTTCCGAGAGATTTGGACATCTTCACTCCACCATCGGCTGTTACGAAACCGTCGATAACAATAGTTTGTGAAGTTGGTAAACCTGCAGCTAAGAGCATTGCTTGCCACATTGCAGATTGTTGGCGAAGATTGTCTTTACCACAATATTGCACCATGCCACCAGTCTCGACGCACCATTTTTCAAATGAGCCGGGTGACTTCACCCCAGCGACCACGCTGTCTGGCCAACCAACAGCAGAGACGTAGTTTACGAGAGCATCGAACCATACATACATGACTTGAGAATCATCCTCCGGAACCGCTATTCCCCACGGCATCTTGGACTTCAGACGAGATATACTGAAATCTTCAAGACCTCTCTCAACGAACGATCGAATCTCTTTCTGACGAGACTCTGGTATGACGAAAGGAGTTGTCTTTTCATACAAAGCCAGAAGTTGCTTGTCGAATGCGCTAAATTTGAAGAAATAGTTTTCCTCGCTTATAAGTTCTATGTTTTGCAATGGGTGCATTGGGCACTTCCCATCTACAAGTTCTGATTCAGTCTTCTCGAGCTCACATCCGACGCAGTATTTGACTGAATAATTCTTTTTGTAAATGTATCCATTCTTTTTCACAACACGCCAAAATTCCTGAGCAGCCTTGATATGATGTTCGTCGGTAGTACGGACAAAGTTTACATCTTGGCTGATACCAAGCATCGGCAAAATCTCTTTGAACTTTGCGGCGGCTTGATCAACATATACTTGCGGTTCAACGCCAGCCTCTTCTGCTTTCTGATATATCTTGAGACCATGTTCATCTGTTCCTGTATTGAAGAAGACACCAAAACCTTCAAGCTTTTTGAAGCGAGCTATAGAATCTGCACGTATGAACTCCAGTGCATGACCAATATGTGGAATAGAATTCACATAAGGCAATGTGGTTGTTATATAGAATAGTTTTTGTTTTGACATATTATATTTTTATACTATCGTTCTCGAGTTTCTTTCTTTTCTCAATATCGTGTATGTATTCCATAAGCGCCGCTGACAATGGAACTGCCAGCAATGCTCCTAGAACTCCCGCCAACTTTGCACCTATGACAAGTGCCAGTATGACGACTATTGGTGAAATACCGACTATCTTCTTCACAACCAATGGATAGAAGAGCTGACTTTCGAATTGGTATATTAGCAGATAAAGGCCCATGAGCAAGAAGCCCGTACCAACACCGACATCTGTGAATGCCACCAATATTGCTGGTATGGAAGATATGATAGGTCCAAAAACTGGGATGATTTCGAATATGGCCGCAAAAAGAGCTAGGACGAGTGCATGAGGTATGCCAAGTATAGACAAGACTAGATACACGAGTAATCCGACTACTATTCCAAGAATGATCTGTCCTTGCAGCCACAAAGCTATCTTACGCTGTGAACGATGCCATAGATCTATGATATAGGCCTGGTGCCTGACCGGTGTGACAATACTCAAGAAATCTGCGACACCTTCATCTTTGACTGAAAGATAAAAAGATAGAACTGCTATAAGAATGAAGCTCAAGAATCCACCAAAGACGAAGCTAGCTGTCTGAAATGCATCCAAACCTGTACCCCCACCGAAGAATGACTTGAGACTATTAACGAAGTCAGCGACAGATATTGTATGAGCCGCCAAAGATCCAGCTCCAGTTCCAAATTCTCTTATAGGAGCCCACAGCTCACCAAACGATATTGTTTTTGGTGCACTGGCAATGAATGAGGTGATGTCATTTATGACAATAGGCATGAAGAATATAAGAATGCATGCCAAGATTGCTGCGAGAAGTATATAAAC
>CAIPWS010000088.1 GCA_903868845.1 uncultured bacterium | reverse complement strand
GATTGGGTGACGCTACCAAGCTTCAGTTTAATGATGGTGAATTTGACTATGTTCTATTTTCAAATCAAGGCTGGACGCAGATTCCAGATTCCGACGAAAGAATAAAGGCTTTGTTTGAAATGAAGAGGGTATTAAAGATCGGAGGTATTTTGATCTTTACTGCTCACCCACGAAGTTTCTGGAATAGACCATTATTTTGGAGGTGGAAATGGTTTAGTTTTTACATTCTCAAGCCATTAGGCATCAAATCTCTTGAGCAGGATTATGGAGATATCTTTTTTGACAGAGAGACTTCCGATAAGGAGAGAACCTATAAGTCAAAGCAATATATTCACATTGCCTCTATCGATGAGGTAAAGAAACAGATAGCTAAAGTAGGTCTTAATATACTTGAGATAAATGGATCATTACAGATCTCTAAAGATGACATTAGGAAGTATCCGCCAGTTTTCTATATCTGTCAGAAGTAGGGTGGGCGATACGCTCGCTCCCAATCCTTGAGGTCGCAGATTTTTTGAGTATCGGATTTTATGGCCTAAAATATAGAGTCGCCGTCAACTTTTAACAGTTTGCGACCTCATTGTTACAACTTGGACATGTGTTAGAGCGGCATCATTAAATGGTTAAAAATCGTATACTTATAATGTTCCCTAGCTTGAACATTATTTTGATAGCCAAGAATTGCATGCATTATGCTACAATATTTGCACAATGACACCAAAATCTTTCATCTTCATAGGTCGTTCTGGTTGTGGAAAGGGGACGCAGGCTGAGCTACTTATCAAAAGACTCAAGGAGGTAGATCCTTCACGAGACACACTTTACATACAAACTGGTCAGGAATTTCGCAAATTTATCCAAGGACAGAGCTTTACTGAGAAACAGTCAGCAGATTATTACAAAACAGACAAGTTGCAACCCGAGTTTTTGGCAATAAAAATGTGGGTTGATTTTCTTGTGGACAGATACAATGGCAATGAGCATATTATCTTCGACGGTACTCCACGCAAACTGCATGAAGCCAAAGTCTTGGACTCGGTTTTCGACTTTTTTGGATTTAACACTGCCGCGACCAAGCCTTACGTCATAAACATAGACATCAGTGCTGATGAGGCCTTGAAGCGTCTACTTCTACGTAAGCGCCTAGACGATGCGGCTGACGACGTGAAGAAGAGGCTTTCGTGGTATGAGACGGATGTGGCGCCGACGGTTGAGTATTATCGCAACAATCCGGACTTTCATTTCATGGAAATAAATGGCGAACGCGCACCAGAGGAGATCCATGCTGACATTGTGAAGGGGATAGGTTTGGTGTAATGTGAACTGGTATCACTGGCGTTATAAATCATGATTACCATAAAGACAAAGGAGGACATAGCCACATTGCGACAAGGTGGCAAAAGACATGCGGCTATTTTGCGTGAATTGGCCAAGATGGTTAAGCCAGGTCTGCCTGTCATCGACTTAGAAAATCGTGCCAGAGAATTGTGTGCAGAAAATGGAGACTCTGCAGCTTTTTTGCATTATCAACCCAAAGGAGCTCCACGACCGTATCCTGCGGCTCTGTGTGTTTCTATAAATGATGAGGTTGTTCACGGCATTCCAAATGAGCCAGACAAAAATGGTCAGCAGAAGATTTTGAAAGAAGGAGATATTGTGAGCATGGATCTTGGTCTAGTTCACAAGAAGATGATCACAGATTCTGCTGTCACCGTCGCGGTTGGTAAAATTTCAGATGAATGTGCGAAGCTGCTCGAAGTCACCAAAGAAGCCCTCATGGCAGGTATAAAGGCGGCAAAAGCTGGTAAACGCGTTGGAGCTATAGGGGAGGCTATAGAGCGTGTGGCATTGGCGCACGGTTATGGTGTTGTCGAGGATTTGGCTGGTCATGGAGTCGGATATGCTGTGCACGAAGATCCTTATGTGCCAAATTACGGTTCTTCTAAGAAAGGTGCTATCCTCAAACCTGGAATGGTTTTGGCTCTAGAACCTATGTTCAATCTCGGAACCAAGAAAGTTATTTTCGAAAATGACGGCTACACTTTCCGAACAGCAGATGGACGTCCAAGTGCTCATTTCGAACATACTATAGTTATCACCAAGAGCGGTGCAGAGATATTAACGGCATAATATAATATACTTATTATTTTTAATTAATTAAATCAAATGAGACAATCACACCCGTCACATCCTTCACATGAGAGAACATTGGCTATTATAAAACCAGATGGTATAGAGAGGAGTCTGATAGGTGAGATTATCCAGAGATATGAGCGTATTGGGCTAAAGTTGGTCGGAGTAAAGATGCTTGTGCCTACTGCTGACCTCATAGAGAAGCATTACACGATGGACTCTGAGTGGCTCCTCAAGACTGGTCTCAAAGCCATAAAAGGTTATGAGGATAAGGGTTTGAAGCCACCTATATCAGATCCCATGAAAGTTAGTGAGAAGGTTTTGAAGAATCTAGTTAAATACATGACCAGTGGCCCTGTTGTGGCTATGGTCTGGCAAGGCGCTCACGCTGTGCAGATAGTTCGCAAGTTGACCGGAAGTACTGAACCGCTCATGTCCGATGTTGGAACTATCCGTGGAGACTATGTGCTCGATTCATATCAGATGAGTGATCATGACAATAGAGCTGTTCGAAATCTAGTCCATGCTTCTGGTTCTATCAAGGAGGCTAAGGATGAGATATCACATTGGTTCAAACCTGAAGAGGTTATCGATTACAATCTTTACGAAGAGCACATTATGTATGATGTGAATATGAAGGGGATTTTGGAATAGGAAGTTGCATGGCGAAATTTATTTTGTAAACAATATTTATTTTGCAAACAATTTTTGCGTTAGCGTCAAATAAGTGTCGCAACTGTTATCAACCCTTGATTAAATTTATTTGAGGAATACAATTAGATTAGTTGCAGGGGTACAAATCCACAAAATCAATTTTTTAAGGAGATCGAGGTCGCTTCGGCGCCCACTTCGTCCAGCACCTTGGTGTTGGCGTTAGATCACCAACCTGTACTTACAGGTTTATGTACTCCTGCAATTATTAGAGGACGTCTGTGTGTGAGTTCCTAGTTTAGGAAACCATGCGCAGGCGTTTTCTAATTGGGTGTGGGTGGCGTGTGTCGACAATTTTTTGGTTGCTCGGGGGGTGATGGTGTCGTCTAAAAAGAAGGAGTTATTCACATTTATAAATTGGAGTGGCTCAACTAAGCCATTCCACTTTATAAATGTGGACAAGGGTACACTTGTGCAAAGCTAAGTGGTCGTTTTGGAAGACACATACCTACCTCCTCGTGAATAATTTAACGCCAATTTAATTACCCACGGGAGCGACAAATACTTTTCATGACCTTTTGAACTTTGATGCCTTTCCCGACACTTTGACATCTCTTGAATTCCACACCTTAATACTGTCGGAAAACCCGTTAAAGTGTTAGTGCTCTCAGAAAGCACATGTCTGTCCTGCTGGGTATCGGGTATTCAACTGCGCAAACTTCGATAATAACCCCAACATCCCTGAAACTAATGTATAATTAGTCACGTAACCATTAAATTGCGCATATACCAAAAATGTCCTCAACCTCACCATCGACCCACAAAATAACATTCTGCACCGGCGTTGGCACTGTCACTGGCGCCAACTTTCTTTTTGAAACTGCCGCTAAGAAAGGGGCAAAAAACGGCACTTCGCACGGCACACGCATCCTTATCGACTGTGGCATGGTGCAAGGCGAGAAAGTAGCAGAAGATGAAAATCGTGAACCATTTCAATATGACCTTTCGACGATAACTGCTCTCATCATTACTCATGCACACCTGGATCACGTTGGCCGTATTCCTATGATAGTAAAAGCGGGCTTCAAAGGACCAATATATTCGACTCCAGAAACTAGAGCGCTTGCCGAGATAGTCTTGAGGGACGCGGTGAGGATTCTAGACATGGAAGCAAGACGCGACGGACTTTTACCACTTTATGAAGCGGCAGATGTGGAGAGGGTGTTTCCGTTGTGGCAAACCATTTCATATCACGAGGCGACAAAGATAGCTGACGATGTGACTATTTTCTTGAAGGATGCCGGACACATACTCGGTTCTTCTATGGTGGAGATTACGACTAGCACAGTCGACCAAAATGGCACAACAACTAGCGAAAAAGTTCTTTTTACAGGTGACCTAGGTAACTCGCCAGCGCCACTTTTGCGCGATACAGAACCAGTGGGGAATGTTGATTACATTGTTATGGAAAGTGTCTACGGTGACCGCAATCACGAGGAGCGCGATACCAGAGAACAGAAACTTTGCGATATTATAAATAAGACAATGGCGCGTGGTGGCACACTTATAATACCTACATTTGCTATAGACCGAACACAAGTCTTGCTTTATGAGCTTAACAATCTTGTTGAACAGAAGAAGGTTCCATCCGTACCAGTTTTCGTAGATTCACCGATGGCCACAGAAGCGACTCGGGTCTATGCGTACAGCACTGAACTATTCAATGACAAAGTGCGAGCACAGATGGCTCGTGGCGATGATGTTTTTTCATTTCCCAAATTGCAGTTTACTACGTCACCAGATCAGAGTAGAAATATAGATCATGTTCATGGTGCAAAGATCATCATGGCAGGTTCAGGAATGTCTATGGGCGGACGAGTTCTTGGTCACGAAGAACAATATTTACCAGACCCCAAAAATACTATTTTGCTCGTCGGATATCAGACACCGGGTTCTATTGGTAGACAACTTTCGGATGGTTCGAAGAAGTTGCACGTACATGATAGAAGTATTTCGGTGAAGGCTGAGATAGAAACCATATACGGATATTCTGCGCACAAAGATGGTGATCATCTTGTTGATTTCGTGGCTACAGCCGATCAGCGTTTGAAAGGCGTCTTCGTCGTGATGGGTGAACCCAAAGCCTCTATGCACCTCGCACAGCGTATAAATGATGAACTTGGAGGACATGCTATCGTCCCGCAAAGACTCAAAGAATATGACCTCGAGTGAATTTAATGCGCAAATTCAAAAAGATAAGTATCAAGTCTTTCTGTTTTCTTCGCCATGCTCATTTCCTATAAGTATGTTCAGCCACAATTGGCTGGTGACAAATAATAAGGGCATCATACACAGATGGGAAGTCTGGAGTTACAAGAAGCGCTGCACATCAACTCTTGGTCATATGACTTTGGATTTTTATGAGCCATGTATCGGAGTCACTATCTTGCCAGGTTCGAGCAATAGATTGGATAGACGCAGGTTTGAACCATCTCTCACGGGATCTATATCTGGCGATGATGGATCACTTGCTCAAGACATGGTCAATTTTATTGAAAAGAAACACACTGAATATCCATTCAAATTTAAATATCACTTTATTCCAGGACCAAATAGCAACACTTTCATCCAATGGGTTTTGAATAAGTTTCCAGCATCTGGTCTGAAGTTGCCAAGGAATGCTTTTGGAAAAAATTATAAAGAGTGATCAGTAATCCTGCGCGGCGAGAAATTTTGTCCATAAAAAAAGAGCACCTCCATCCCGAACGGGCGATGGAGGTCTCGTGGAGCGCTGTATTGGCGTCATCCACTTAACGATCGGGAGTACTGGCCTGTGACTCACGGTATGCGTGTGGATTTGCGGTGAACAACGCAACCGCGACAGAGGTACCGGCCAATCCCCCTGAATCGTCTGGAGACTATTTTACCAAATTTACTACCTTTTCGAAAGCCTTAGGATTGTTTTCAGCTAGATAAGCGAGAGACTTGCGGTCTAGAGCAATACCTTTCTTCTTTGCTGCACCGATAAACTTGCTGTATGAAAAACCAAGTGGACGAAGGCCGGCATTGATGCGGACATTCCAGAGACGGCGGAAGTCACCCTTCTTGTCACGGCGGTGAGCAAATGAATATGCACCTGCGTGAGCGAGAGCTTCATTGGCAGCACGCTCATTTGTTGAACGGCGGAAACGGAAACCTTTTGTCTGGCGAAGGGTATTGCGGCGATTCTTGAGGGCGTGAACTGCTTTTTTAACGCGTGTCATGTTATTAGTTGAAAGTTAAAAGTTTAAAGGCGCATAGCGCATTTTTAATAATAATGTGGTGATTAAAACGAATTCGACAAGAAGCGACCACGATCCTTGTTTTTCATCTTGATGGCTTGGCTGCGGTGCTTGGAGTTTGAAACCTTTGAGCTCTCCTTTGCATTGAAATGGTTCTGGCCACGCTTACGAGCGATAATCTTGCCATTTTTCGTGACTCGTAGACGCTTCGTATATGATTTGTTTGTTTTTATTGACATGTTATTTTGTTGAATTATTTCTTCTCTACATACAATGTCCAGCCCTTTGGTCCTTTGACTGGTTCGCCGGCGACTTTGTGTTCGACAGTGATCAGTTTAAGTATACGGGCCAAACGTTCTTTGAGGAAATTGGCATCCATGTACTTGGAACGGCCTACAAGATATAGGTCTATCTTGACGCGATTTCCTTCTCCAAGCCATTCTGAAACTTTCTTGGCTTTGAGTTCTAGATCGTGTTCGCCAGTTCCTATCTTCACTTGAACGCTTTTCAGTTCAGTCGTAGAAGTCTTGGACTTGGCTAGCTTGACCTTCTTGTTTTCATCGTACTGGTACTTTCCATAATCCATTATTTTAGCCACCGGAGGGACAGCGCTAGGGGAGATCTCTATAAGATCCAAACCACGGTTGCGTGCCTCTGTCAGTGCCTTATCAATAGCTAAAACTCCGAGATTCTCGCCATCTACGGTTATTACGCGTAGTGAAGGAGCCTTTATCTGGTGATTTATACGTGCTTTGATCAAGGGATTACAGGCTGTATTTATAGCATAT
>CAIPWS010000087.1 GCA_903868845.1 uncultured bacterium | reverse complement strand
GATGAGAGCTATAAGATTGGCTGTGGAACTAGGTTTCACGATTGAAAAAGCTACTTATAAAGCCATATCTAGCCAAAATGGGCACATCAAGGATGTATCAATCGAAAGAATACGTGACGAATTCACCAAGATAATCATGTCACCAAACCCAAAGCTAGGACTTGAAATGCTTCATGAAACAGGTCTACTGAGCCATTTCTTACCAGAACTAGAGAAAGGAAAGGGGGTAGAGCAGAGAGGAACACATATTTACGATGTCTTGGAGCACTTACTCCGTAGTCTCCAGACAGCCGCAGATAAGAATTGGCCCCTAGAAATAAGGCTTTCTGCCTTGTTTCATGATATTGGTAAGCCTGGAACGAGGCGCTTTTCACGTGAAAGTAACAGTTACACGTTTTATGGCCATGAGGTAGTTGGTTCACGTGAAACACGCAAAATCCTTGAAAGAATGAAGTTTTCACGTGCAACAATAGAAAAAGTCTATAAGCTATGTCGTTGGCACATGTTCTTCTCAGACACACAGCAAATTACTCTATCTGCGGTGAGACGCATGATTGCCAACGTTGGCCCAGAGAACATCTGGGATCTTATGAATGTGCGCATATGCGACCGTATAGGCACTGGCAGACCTAAAGAAGATCCATATAGACTTAGAAAATATCACTCTATGATAGAGGAAGCTTTGGCTGGGCCAGTTTCAGTATCTATGCTCAAGATAGATGGCAAAAGGATAATGGAAGTCTGTGAAATACATGCTGGACCCAGAGTCGGGTGGACACTTCATGCATTGTTTGAAGAAGTGATGGAAGATGTGAAACTCAATACTCCTGAATTCCTAGAAAAGCGCGCCATGGAGCTTGTGAAGATGGATGAGAAGGATCTACAGAAATTGGGCGAGGCCGGTAAAGAAAGGAAAGGGGAAGAAACAGAAAAAAAGGTGACAGAAATCAGAAAAAAACATTTCGTCTCATAGAAAAATTCGGTACAGTGGCGAATTGAGTTAAAGGACATACTTATCCTCATGAGAGGATTGCTCCTTGTCCTAAAAGGACAAGGGTTATCCACAGTATGTCCTTTACTCTTGTCCTTTATAAACTTATAATGTTTGAGGAATTGAGTATGTCTTCCGAGAAATAAAAAAAATTTAGTTGAGCGCCTGTGGCCAACAAAATAAAAGATATACAATGTTGTTCTTTTCCAGAAGTGGAATTTCGCCACTTCAACATAGAGCTGGGTAGAGCTCAAAAAGAAATTGATCTTCCTGATTAATTTCACTTAGTCGTAATCTTAAGCAAAGATTTTTGTAGTCAAAATTTTGCATCCGATTGGTGCCGGTTCATTAAAGGATGATGTTCTTGTTCTCATTTACATCAAAGCTTCCTTCGGGAAAGCTATTACTTTAGAAACACTGCACATCATCATACCGTTGACGTAACTGTGAAAAGTAGCGTCGTGGACTGATTTGGATAGCATTTGTTCTTTTGTGAGTATCTTTGCGAGACATTACGAAATCGCGTTACCGCGTTTTCTGTCTGAACTCGCTGGTGGCGCGATTTTTGCTGGCCGTCATTTGACGGATTTTTGTTTTATACGGCTATATTTAGCTGTAGAACTATCCAATATCAATCTCGATAGGGCAATGGTCAGAACCCATCACTTCATCAAGTATTTTAGCTTTTGTCA
This sequence comes from uncultured bacterium, assembly GCA_903868845.1. GTDB lineage: Bacteria > Patescibacteriota > Minisyncoccia > Phycocordibacterales > PALSA-1337 > C7867-002. The sequence continues at coordinate 63 of CAIPWS010000087.1, read as the reverse complement.
CTTTTTCAAGTATGCCTTTTGTGGCAAAAAAGTAGTCTATTCTCCATCCAACATTGCGATCTC
>CAIPWS010000086.1 GCA_903868845.1 uncultured bacterium | reverse complement strand
TCTTGGCAAAAGAAGCTGATTCTAAGATATCTGCACTTTAGTATACTGATCTGTAGATGAATCAAATTGTTATAAACATTAGGGAGTTTCAGGAATTATCGGCAATTGTATAATATTGCCATATGAAAAACTATCAAAAAGGCTCAGCGATACTTTGGGTTATTATATTAGCAGTTATCGTAGCTGCATTAATAGGGTATATTTTTGTTTCTAGAAGCAATCAGTCACATGTAACTCTTTCGGATTCTGGTCTTGCAAATTTAGATACGGCACAGCCAAATAATATTCAGCAAGAGGCAACTTCGACGTCTCCTATAACCACGACCACATCGAGTTCTTCTAACATGACTTGTGATAAATTGATCCCATTAAGTGTGGTTGTGGGGGTTATTCCACCAACTGTTAAATTAATTGGACCACATACGCAAACGTTTACAGATGGCTTGATTTGTTCATACCGCTCTTCTGATAATAGTTATATAGTTGGGGAATCATATAATCCAGACAGAACTTTTGATCAGGCGGTTGCTGCGTCAGAAGATGCTATTCGGGTGTCATTTGATCCAAAGTGTGTGTCTAGCACTATTGGTAGCAAGTCAACAGAATGTACGTATGGCACGATTGCAGGCGGTATTACCATCTCCAATGCTACTGCTTTGATATTTAAGACATCTAATAGTAAGTATGATATCTCCGTTAATATGAATGCTTTTGGTCATTTTAATTCTACACAAGCAACTGAGCAGATAGCTAATTAAATTCTCTTTTGAAATGCAATTCGTGTAATATGAATTTGTATGAAAACAAGAGAAATATTTAGGCATTTAACAGAATCAGATCGTGATAGGCTCCATGCTTTGTTCATTGGGGGACATTCTCAGAAAAGCATAGCTGAGGTAATTGGAGTCAATCCTGCTACGATTTCTAGAGAGTTAGCCAGATACAATAGGAGAACATGGCGCTACAGCGCTACGAGGGCTCAGGCTGATGCTGATTTGAAGCGAAGACATAGTAAACGACCTGGCATGAAGATTGAAGAAAACCCTGATCTCAAACGAGAAATTATTAGTGAATTGAAACAATTACGTTCACCAGACGAAATAGCAGGTCGCATGACAAAAGAAAAAAGGTCTGCTCGTGTGGGTACTAACGCAATATACAAATGGCTCTACAGTGATGCTGGTAAACCATACTGTAAATATCTATGTACTCGCAGAAGTTTTAAAAGGAGACAAAGTCATCTCAAGCCCAAGATACTCATACCAAACAGAATATCCGTTAAATACAGGCCTAATACAGAAGGTTTGATACATGCGGAGGGCGATTTGTTTGTCTCGCCAATCGTGACTCATGACAAGACAAGTGGTGTGTTGGTTGTGGTGCCAGAAGCGCACCTTCTGTCAGGAAAGCTAGTACCAAACAAGACGAAGCAAGTTATCATACCAACCATGCAAGAAATCATTGAATCTCTACCCCTTGATACGTGTACATTCGACAATGGAATTGAAAATGTACATCACAATCAATTTGGAGTACAAGCCTACTTCTGTGACAAAAGCTCACCCTGGCAAAAGCCACATGTTGAATCATCAATTGGACTAATACGTCGATGGTTCATACCCAAAGGAACAATTCTGGCAACGATTGATGACAAAACATTCCAATCACAGCTACATTTACTTAATTCTAAGTACAGAAAATCATTAAACTACAGCAGTGCCTATGAAGTTGCACTGGAACGAGGTATCATTAACAAAGTTCCGCGGATCTCATTATCAAAAGCAATTGCATTTCGCTAGACAATTTACCACCTTTTTGATTTGACATTCTTCTCTTTTTTTGATTAAATTACCCCTCTGCGCGTAAGCGCCTATTATCATGGAAATTCGAAACATAGCAATCATCGCACACGTCGACCACGGAAAGACGACTCTTACTGATGCCATCATGACGCAGTGTGGTCACGCGGACGAGGGAAGCATGGATTCAAATGCTCTAGAACAAGAACGCGGTATCACCATATATGCCAAGAACACCTCGGTCATGTACAAGGGAACGAAGATCAATATTGTCGACACTCCAGGTCACGCCGACTTCGGTTCTGAGGTTGAGCGCGTTTTGCGTTCTATCGATTGTGTGCTTCTAGTTGTCGATGCTCAAGAAGGTCCAATGCCACAGACTCGTTTCGTGCTCAAGAAGTCTCTTGAACTCGGTCTAAACCCAATAGTCATAATAAATAAAATAGACAAGCCAGCCGCTAACCCAAATCTTACTCATGAACACGTTCTAGAACTTTTCATAGAACTTGGTGCGCACGATAAGCAGATAGATTTTCCTACAGTATACGCAGTTGGTCGTCAGGGAACAGCTAAACTTGATCTCAAAGATGAAGGTAAGGACCTCACACCACTCCTCGATACGATCTTGAAGCATGTTCCACCTGCAAATACTCCAGAACAAGCATCTAAGCCTCTTGCTGCTCAGGTTTTCAACCTTGGCTATGACAATTTCCTTGGTCGTCTCGCGGTTTGTCGTGTTTACGACGGAACTATTAAGTCAACACAAAATGTTTTTGCGCGTCGTGGAGATGTCGAGGCTATTCCAGGCAAACTTACAAAGCTTTTCACTTTTGAAGGAAAGAAGCGTGTCGAAGTTGAGCAAGCTGTTGCTGGTGATATCGTCATGATCGCTGGTTTGCCAGATATCTATATCGGAGAAACTCTCGTTGATGATGTGAATACCAAGGCTTTGCCTTCTATTAAGATCGATGAGCCAACTATTTCCTTGAATTTTTTGGTGAACAATTCTCCTTTTGCTGGTCAAGAGGGAACTTTCGTCACTGGTCGTCAGATTCGCGAACGTCTCGAGAAAGAACTCGAGATCAACGTCGGTCTCAAGGTTGATTTTTCTGCAAATGATTATTTCAAAGTTTATGGTCGTGGTGAATTGCATGTAGCTATTCTCATAGAAAATATGCGCCGCGAAGGTTATGAGCTCCAAGTTTCTCAGCCAGAGGTTATCGTGAAGGAAGAGAAAGCTGCTGACGGTTCTGTTACGAAGATGGAACCTTTTGAGGAACTTACTATCGATGTTCCAGAAGGTTATGCCGGCGCCGTCATCGAAAAGCTTGGAAAGCGTAAGGCTATCATGACAGAGATGAAAACAAAGGAAGGTCTATCACGCATGCTTTTCGAAATACCCACACGCGGTCTTCTTGGATATCGCAATGCATTTACTATAGATACAAAAGGTGAGGGAATTCTCGCCAGCCGTTTTATAGAATTCCGTCCTTACGCCGGTGAGATCCAAAAGCGCGAAACAGGTTCTATGACCTCCATGGTTTCTGGAAAATCCCTAGGTTTCTCACTTTGGAATCTTCAAGAACGCGGTCGTCTCTTCATCGATCCTGCTACTGAAGTTTATCAAGGTATGGTCGTTGGTGATGTTGCTCGCGGCGAAGACATGGAAGTAAATCCTTGCAAAGGAAAGCAACTTACTAACATGCGTTCTTCTGGAACTGATGAAGCTTTGCTTTTGACCCCACCTTATAGACTAGATATTGAGCGCGGTTTGGAACTTATGCGTGGAGATGAATATTTGGAAATAACTCCTAAGAGTGTGCGTTTGCGTAAGAAGCTTTTGACTGTGCTCGATAAGGCCAAAGCAAGGAGACATGATGGGTTTAAGTAGGAAAAGTTGAAGAGGCTACGATACTTCTTAAAGAACAATGTCTAATTAAGTCTTAAACTTGCACGTACGCTATTATTTTTGCTACCATACCAATATATGATACAAGACTTCATTACATCAAATCTTAACAAAGCCACTTACGAAATCATTGATAATGGTAAGAGATTTTATGCTGAAACCAAAGGCTTGCGTGGTGTCTGGGCTGTTGGAAAAACTCTTGAAGAGTGTCGTGCAAATCTGATGACTACTATAGAAGGTTGGTTGATAGTTAGGCTGAAAAAAAATCTTCCAATTCCTAATTTCAGGATTCCATCCGGGCTTATTTCTTTGAAGAAGTATGCCTAAACTGTCACCTGTGTCTTGGGGTACTTTTGTGCGTAAAATGAAGAGTCTTGGCTTTTCCGGGCCATTTCAAGAAGGCAAACATCCGTATATGGTAAAGGGAAATCTTTCTATAACTATTCCAAATCCACACAAAGGTGACATAAGTGTGGATCTGTTGAGTAGAATAATAAGACAAGCATTTATTTCTAGAGATGAGTGGAATAATGGCTAATTCGCGTGCATTTATTACAATTCATTCTTAAAACTTGAATTTTTCGGGCGACCGTGTTAATCTATCCCCACTATGACAACCAAGGTAATAACCCCAGCAAATGTTGATTTCCG
>CAIPWS010000085.1 GCA_903868845.1 uncultured bacterium | reverse complement strand
CGAATAGTCTGTTCGCGTGATGGCCAATTTACGTGGCTCATCTCTGTCTTTGTCTCTTTGAAATAATTTATAATTCCCATGGTTTTGATATGTTATTTTGCGCCTTCGGACTCATATGGCGCTTTTCTATTAAAAAACCCCCGCTGGGGTCTTACGTCACAATAGTATCATAGATAATGTAAAAAGCAAATGGCCCGATTAGGGCTGTAATACCAAAGCTAATAATGCACCCCTTCCAAAGCTAAAACTGCATCCCCTCTCAAACAATGTAGTATGGAGCATATTACTTAATACATATATGCCGTGGAAGAAATCAAACTCACCGACTCTGAACAAGAGCGGTATGACATCATTAGCTCTTGCATTGAGGGTGATATTACTAACAAGGAAGCGGGGATTCGTTTAGGACTGAAAGTCAGGTGGGTGCAGATGCTAAAACGCTCTGTCGAAAAGAATGGTAAGAAAGGGGTTGTTCATAAGTCCAAAGGACAAACTCCACCGAATGTGACGAGCAATTTAATTGTTGGAAAAGTAACCGCGTTCTTCAACCAAAAGAAACATCAAGATTTTGGTCCGACTTTTGCACAAGAGAAACTGGTAGATGCCGGAGTTGTGGTAAACAAAGAAACTCTCCGGCTGTTAATGATCAAAAAGAAACTTTGGAAGCCACACCCGCGACGTGGTCCACAAATAGTCCGCGAATGGAGAGAAAGAAAAGAAAGCTTCGGTGAGCTTGTACAATTCGATGGTTCATACCATGATTGGTTAGAGACTAGAGGAGAGGAATGTCTCCTTGCAGCCATCGATGACGCGACTGGAAAAATCATCCACGCCATCTTTGATGACAATGAAGGTGTTCATGCCGTCTTTCGCTTCTGGTGGGCATATATCGAAGCCTACGGACGTCCTGTGGCTATATACCTAGATAAATTCAGTACCTACAAGATCAATTGCAAGAGTGCTGTAGACAACAAGGAGCTCATGACTCAATTTGAGCGGGCAATGAGAGAACTCGATGTGAAAGTAATATGTGCCAACTCTCCTGAAGCAAAAGGCAGGGTTGAAAGATTGTTTGGTACTCTTCAAGACAGGATGGTCAAAGAGATGCGACTTGCTGATATGAAATCGTGTGATGATGCTAATCTTTACATTTACGAGAAATATATTCCTGACCATAACAAAAGATTTGGTGTGCTTGCCAAGAATACGAGTGATGCACATCGTCCACTTTCAGACGATTTGAAGGCACGACTGCCATCGATATTCTCTGTGCAATCCAAACGCAAGGTAAACAACGACTACACAATCCAATTCAAAAACCAATGGTTTCAATTGGAGGACACGCAAGATACAACTTTGTACAAACGAGACGAAGTAATCGTTGAGGAACGTCTGGACGGAACAATTCATATCCAATTCAAGAAGACATATCTAAAATATCGTGTACTTCCAGCACGACCTAAACCTGTATATGTTCCAGTTGTGGCCATTACTACTAAAAAGCCAGTTCGTAAGCCACCAAGAGAACATCCGTGGAGACATTATAAATTTTGAAAAAAATCGGCGGAACACAAAATACTAGAACACATTAATTCAAACTACAACAGATGCATTATTAGCTTTGCTCTGACAAATGCAACCAGTTCTTGATGAACTGGGGTATAATGCTGTACAGTGCAGAGTCCTCCAGGAAGCTTCCGAGAGCTGCTTTTGGAATGTCGAACTCCTGACCAAGCGGTTTTGACGACATCAAAGCTTTTCTAAGCTTTGGCCAGTTAACGATCATTCCGCTCATTGCATCCTGTGCGGGCTTGTCACCATCATGGATGGCGAGCTTGGTTATGATCGCCATCGCAATCAGGAAGCGGTCTTCGAAAGCCTTCAATAGTTGGCCAAGCCGGTTCCTTTTATCTAACAGTATCCCCAGACTCATTTTTGCCTCCTTTAGGTCAAATTTGGTTAGGTTATTGTTTCGGGCAGTATGTCAAATTGACGTTAAAAACATCTTACGTCTGGGCGCGATTATAACACACAAATACATAGAATGCAAGAGGGGCAAAAGGAGTGTTTTAAGTTATAATTTTGTCATGCCTATTTCCGAAATTAAAAACAAATTACAGCCAGTTTTCAAGTCTTACGGCGTTACCTATGCCGGTGTTTTCGGCTCTGTCTCAAGAGGGGAAGATCGACCAGACAGTGATATTGATATCTTGGTACATTTAGGAAAACCCATGGGTCTATTCTTGTTTATGAAGCTTATCAATTCTGCTGAAGATGTTTTGGGTAGGAAAGTTGATATGGTTACCGAGCAAAGCCTTAGTAGCTTTCTGAAGCCACATGTTATGCCAGAGTTGAAAACAATTTATGAAGGATGAGAAGATTTACATAGAGCAGATGCTTGACTCGGTTGCCAAGATCGAATCTTTTACAAAAAATATGGATAAGGGTATATTTTTGTCTGACTCCAAGACTCAAAGTGCAGTTATCATGCAATTGATAGTTATTGGTGAGCTAGCCAAAAAAGTTTCAGATAAAGCTCGCCAGTCTGTGAATTTACCATGGAGAGAAATATCCGGTTTCAGAGATAGAGCGATTCATAATTATTTTGGAATGGATATTGAAGTCATTTGGGATACAGTAGTCATGGATGTACCAGTTTTAAAAGTCGAATTAATTAAGCTAAATAATATTTTATGAACAAAAAAATCCTTGGGCTAGTTATCATAGTGGCGGTCGTCATACTTATTGCGGCAATGATGACACGTAGACCAAATCAAAAACTTGTCATTGGCGTTATTACACCTCTTACTGGTGCTGTTTCTCAAAACGGAGAAGCTGTAAAAAATGGACTTGAATTGGCTAAATTGCAATTGAATGATCCAAATATTTCCATAGTGTATGGTGATAGTATGTGTGATTCGAAAACAGCTATTTCAGCTTTCAATAAACTGACAACACAAGATAATGCTAAGGTTATTATTGGTCTAGTCTGTAGTGGTGAAGCATTGGCTATTAATCCGCTTGCCGAGCAAAATGGTGTGTTGACTATTGCT
>CAIPWS010000084.1 GCA_903868845.1 uncultured bacterium | reverse complement strand
CCCTTTTGCATATAGCGGAGATTTCTATCTATAAAGTTTATATTTGTTATCCAAATTGTCCTACGATTATAAGTTGAGAGAAGGGTCTATAGCTAACAATCCAGCTGAGCCGCGCGACTCGGCCAAGCTTCTTGTTGTGAACACGAAAACAGGAGACATCAAGGTAGACATTTTTGCCAATATCTCAAAATTTCTTCCAGAGAATTCACTTCTTGTTTTGAATGATACGAAAGTCATACCGGCTCGACTTGAACTTACAAAAGCAACTGGTGGAAAAGTTCGAATCCTTTTTCTTGTAAATGAAATGCAGTCAGGTCAACTCGTGAAGGGTTTGGCTGATAGAAAGCTTGTTGTAGGTGATCAACTGTTTTTGGATGATGATAAAGGCCCAAATGATAAAACTCCTATAGTCAAAATAGTGGCTCAAAATAACGGTGAATTTGTGTTTGAAGTGCTTGTGCCAATGCTGGATTTCAGCAGTATTCTAAAAGAAGTTGGTCAAACCCCTTTGCCGCCATATATTCATACAGATCTTTCCGAAGAAGAGGCGCGTGAAAAATATCAGACTATATATTCCAAAGAAAATTTTGAAAGTAAAAATGGTTTAGCGGACATGTCTGCATCCGTAGCAGCTCCAACAGCCTCGCTACATTTCACTGACAGAGTTTTTCAAAGTTTTGAAGCCAAGAATATAGAAAAAACTTTTGTTACTTTGCATGTTGGGCGTGGAACATTTGCTCATGTGGATGAAAAAGTTACCAAGCTCCATGAAGAGCCAGTGTATATTTCGGAGGAATCGGCCGCGGCGATATTGCAGGCGAAAAAAGAGGGAAGAACGGTTATAGCTTCTGGCACTACAGCTGTAAGAGTGCTCGAATCTTCATCTGATAACATATTGGCAGAGCAGGGCTATTCTGGCTCGACTTCTATCTTCATAAAACCTCCGTACGACTTCAAAATAGTCGATGCTATGATCACAAATTTCCATTTACCAAACACGTCGCTACTCCAATTACTAGACGCTTTCTTGCAATACAAGAAGTCTCCGAAATCTTGGCGTGAAATATATAACTTCGCCATGGAAAATGACTTCAAGTTTTATTCTTTCGGAGATGCCATGTTAGTGATATAATCATCCCTATGAATACAAAACGCATCATTTTTTGGGTAGTTTTTCTTATTGTTTTAGCATTAATAGTTTGGGGTCTAGCAGTAGCCATGAGTAAGCCGGTTACAGTAGGTGGGGTCGTGACCGGAACTGCAGCGCCTGTTTCTGAGATAGATCATGTCCAGGGTTCAGCAAGCGCACCAGTTACTCTTATAGAATATAGTGACTTCCAGTGTCCTGCTTGTGAAAATTTTTACTATTCTGTGGAAAAGCTATTGCAGGATGAGCCTACTACGACTTTGAGATTTGTCTATAGACAATTTCCTTTGCCTCAGCATGCAAATGCTATTCCATCTGCAACCGCCGCAGAGGCTGCTGGAAAGCAAGGAAAGTTCTGGGAGATGTATAGTGTTATTTTCAAGAATCATACGGACTGGACAGAACTTGCTGATGCGAGCCCAGTCTTTGCTGGATATGCAAAAACTATTGGTTTAGATATGGACAAGTTTGCAGCGGATCTCAAGGTTCCAACTTTGCAGGCAAAAATACAGGCAGATCTGCAGAGTGGCCAAGTTGCTGGTATAAATGCCACCCCAACATTCTTTATAAACGGAAAAGCCATAAATAATCCAAAATCATATGCAGACTTTAAAAAACTCATTGACGAAGCCGCTTCGACCAGTTCACGTTAGTCTAGCTATAGCCGTTTTCGTTGTAGCTTTGATCGGTTTCGCAGATGCGACATATCTTGTGATAGAACATTATCAAGGAGTTATTCCTCCATGTACCTTGGTTTCCGGATGTGAGACAGTTTTGACGAGTTCATATTCTGTGGTATTCGGTGTACCAGTAGCTCTGCTTGGATCATTATTTTATATAATAGTAGCCGCAGGAGCCTTGGCGTATATAGAAGGAAAGAATGAACAATTGTTCAGATACGCACTCCAATTCACAGTGTTTGGTTTGTTAGCATCATTGTGGTTTGTATTTCTCCAGGCATTTATCATTCACTCGTATTGTTTGTATTGTCTTGGTTCAGCTGCGACTTCAACTATATTGTTTATTTTGGCATGTATTATTCTAAAGAAACATCAATGGACTACGAACTCATAGATTCTGGTGATGGCGAGAAACTCGAACGCTTCGGTGAAGTAGTTTTGGCACGTCCAGATCCACAGGTCTTGTGGAGAAAACTTTTGCCTGCGGCAGAATGGAAGAAAGCTGGTGGATCTTTTGCTCGTGATGATAAGAAAGATGCTGGAAATGGAAGCGGCTGGTCTCTCAAGGCTGGTTTACCAGATCGTTGGAAGATTGATTTTGCCGATCTCAAATTTTGGATAAGGCCTACAGCCTTTAAGCATGTCGGTTTGTTTCCGGAACAGTCTACAAATTGGGATTGGATGCGTGAAAAAATCAGTGGCGCAATAAAAAATGGCGCCAAAGACATAGAAGTCTTAAACCTTTTCGGATACACGGGTGGTGCGACGCTTGCTTGTGCTCAGGCTGGTGCAAAAGTAGTGCATATAGATGGATCCAAAGTTGCTATCGCTTGGGCTCGCGAAAATGCCGAACTATCTGGTCTAGAAAAAAAGCCAGTTCGCTGGATCTTGGATGATGCGCGCGCTTTCGTGAAGCGTGAGATCAAACGTGGTCGTAAATATCATGGAATTATTATGGATCCACCATCATTCGGTCATGGTCCAGACAATGAAGTCTGGAAAATTGAAGAAGATTTCATGCCATTAGTTGAGATGTGCTTTGAGATTCTAGCCGACAATACTTCAGCTGGCGGAGGACCACTATTTTTTCTTGTAAATGGTTACGCCGCAGGATATTCT
>CAIPWS010000083.1 GCA_903868845.1 uncultured bacterium | reverse complement strand
TCGGTCGTCAGCTCGCAAACCTTCGTCGTACAAATAATTTCATCATAGGTACACCAGGAAGACTCAAAGATCTTGAAGAAAGAAAAGCTTTGAATCTTTCTCAGTTTAAGACTGTTGTTCTAGACGAAGCAGATCGTATGTTGGATATGGGATTTATTCATGACATGAAATACATGATATCCAAGATGCCAGCAGAGCGTCAGACTCTTTTCTTCTCAGCTACAATGTCTGGTGATATCCAGGCCTTGGTGAAAACTTTCTTGAAAAATCCAGTCTCAGTTTCAGTCAAAACTGGCGATACAGCAAAGTCTGTTGATCAAGATGTTGTCCGTGTTGGACCTCGCAATAAACTCGATGTTCTCCAAGACCTTTTGAAGCAAACAGATTTTTCTAGAGTTCTTATCTTCGGTAAGACCAAGCACGGTGTTGAGCGTCTCAAAGATGCCTTGGTTCAACGTGGCTTCAAGTCAGAGTCTATTCATGGAAATAAAAATCAATCAAAACGTCAGAGAGCACTCGATCTTTTCAAATCAAATCATTTACAAGTTCTTGTTGCTACAGATGTGGCCGCTCGTGGAATAGATGTCTCCGATATAAGTCACGTTATTAACTACGATTTGCCTGCTACTTACGAAGATTATATACATCGCATAGGCAGAACTGGCCGTGCTGGTAAGAAAGGAAAGGCTATCACTTTCATCGACTAGCGAGTATTCAAACTTTGGCTGAAAATGCTATAATCATGGCATGATTCAAGAAAATATAGAGCAACGTCTAGGCCGTCATACCTGGATGCTCCTTCTTACGAAAAAGATAACATCCTCGATGTTATTGTTGTTGATTGCGGTTGTTTTGGGTGGCTCAAAAGATTTCCTCGGTCAAGGCTTGTCGGGATATTTCAGCTTCATAGCTAGCAATACTACAACAGCTGCACACGTGATCTCGTCACTAGTTTCGTTCATAGCCGTCATAGTACTTGTGGTGGCTGTTATTTTATTTATTATAGGTTATACGATTGCTAGACTTCAGTATAGGAACTATACATTTACTCTAGAAGAATACGATTTGAAGTTGAAAAGAGGTATTTTTGATATAGAAGAGGTCTCTATACCATACAGACAGATACAAAGCGTGGACATCACCAAACCATTTGTATATGACCTCTTTGGGGTATGTAGATTGGTACTCATGACTGCCGGACATGAAGAGGCAGATGCGAAAGATGAGTCGGACACAGTTTTTGACCCGATAGACAAAGATATTGCTGTTGAGATCAGGGAACTACTTCAGAAACGAATAGGTGTCCAAATAATCGTAAGTGATCCATCAAAAAAGCCAAATTCCACAACCATTACAAAATAAAAATACCCAAAATATAAAATATGTTTAAAAAGTTTATAAAAAATAAGTACACAATATCAGCGGTAGTTATCATAGTAATTTTGACTTTATATTTTGCATTTCGCGGAGGAGGTGCTTCCACTATTGAGTCGTCAGCGGTGACGAAAGGAAATGTTATAGAAAAGGTCAGTGTGACCGGTAAGATTCTTCCAGTTGAAAAGGCTGATCTTTCTTTTGATGTTGGTGGATCTATTTCTCATATTTATGTGAAGGTTGGAGATAAAGTAAAGAAGGGGGATATGTTGGCAGCTCTCGATAATGCTGATTCTGTTGCTTCTTTGGCTTCTGCTCAGGCGAAGCTGGATGATATGTCCAGAGGATTGCGTCCAGAAGAACTACAGCTTGAAAAGGCGAAAGTAAATTCGGCCGTGACGGCTCTCGACAACGCAAAGACAAATGCTACAAATGCTGCAAGAAATAGTTATGTTGCGACACAAGGCGCTATTGTAAATAACGCCGATGTTTTTTTTATGAATCCTCAAAGTGTTAACCCAACCATAAAAATAAACACTCAATCTGACACGATACAGATTTCTATAGACTTCGGAAGAGTCGCAGCTGGTGATTATTTGAAGGATTGGAAAAGCAATATAGACAATGCAACAGACACAACTAAGGCCGCGGATCTACTTTCAAAATCTGACAAGTCTATTTCGAAGATAAAGAGCTTCATGGACGATCTTTCTAAAGTTGTAAACGCATTGAGTGCGAACAATTCATCTATGCCACAATCTGTCATAGATAGTTATGTTGCAACTATGAATGCCGGTCAAAGTACTCTGAATCAGGCTATATCTATATTATCTAGTGCTGAGACAACTCTTGATCAGGCTCAAACCGCTTACAATGAAGCACAAAACAATTTTGTTTTGAAAAATTCTGGTTCATCTGCTGAATCTATAAGGTCACAGCAAGCAACGGTGGACTCACTCCGAGCTGTCGTTGCCAAGGGTCATATTTATGCGCCTATAGATGGTGTTGTGACACGTGTTGATCCTCACGAAGGTGAATATGCCTCTCCTGGTGTATCTGGATTTGCAGTTCAGAGTTCTGGTACATACAAGATAGAGGCGTATGTTCCGGAGGCTGATATAGCTAAAGTTGCTATAGCCAATAAGGCAGATGTGACACTCGATGCATATGGTTCAGATATTATATTTGATGCAGCAGTGACTCTCATGGATCCAGCAGAAACAGTTCTTGAAGGAGTTCCAACATATAAAGTGACATTGCAGTTTGTGAAAGCAGATGATCGTATACGTTCTGGTATGACAGCAAATACAGAAATATTGACTCATGAGCATGATGGAGTTCTCTATATCCCAACAAGAGCAATTATCATAAACGATGACGGCTCTAGGTCTGTGCGTGTCTTAAACAAAGATGGAAAGACCTTCGCTACTTCGACGGTTAAGATCGGTCTCAAGGGATCAAGCGGAACAACGGAGATAGTCTCTGGAGTCAAAGTTGGTGACAAAGTTGTGACTTATATAAAATAAGTGAATGAATATAATAGAAGTCAAAAATCTGAAAAAGTCTTATCATGATGGTGAGACAGAAACAAAAGCACTAGACGGTGTGACATTTTCAGTACGTCGAGGAGAATTTTTGGCTATTATGGGTCCTTCTGGTAGTGGTAAGTCTACACTTCTTCATGTTCTTGGAATGTTAGATGATCCAACAAGTGGAAGTTTCCATTTTAATGGGAAAAATATAAGCTCATATTCTAGAGATGAGTTGGCTGCACTCAGAAATAATAAACTAGGATTCGTTTTCCAAGCTTTCAACTTATTGCCAAGAACTTCGGTGCTGGAAAATGCAAAGCTTCCACTTATATATTCTGATGTTCCAGAGAGGGAATGGAATGATCGCGCAAAAAAAGTTGTAGAAGCTGTCGGTCTTGGACACAGACTTTATCATGAACCATCTGAACTTTCTGGCGGTGAGAAACAGCGTTTGGCTATTGCAAGAGCTCTCATAAGAGATCCAGATGTTATCTTTGCGGATGAACCAACAGGAAACCTAGACTCAAAGTCTGGAAAAAATATTATGTCTATTCTACAAGGCTTGAATGAAAAAGAAGGTAAGACTGTTGTGCTTATCACACATGAGACTTCAACCGCTGAACATGCTGAGCGTATCATAAGGCTCATGGATGGTGTGATAGATAGTGAAGAATTGGTGACACATCGTATGACGGCAGATGCAGAATATGTAAAATAGCTCACACTCAATATATATCAAATGACAATAAGACATAGATTTACAACAGCACTTCGAGGTTTGACGACAAATCGTTCAAGGTCATTTTTGACTATACTTGGTATTGTCATCGGTATAACAGCTATCATGCTTGTCGTGTCACTCGGCGCTGGTGCACAAAATCTTATCTTGGGACAAGTTCAAGGGCTTGGTACAAATACGATCGCTATCATTCCTGGACGCGAACCGACTGGACCATCTGACTCGGCTCAGTTGTATGGT
>CAIPWS010000082.1 GCA_903868845.1 uncultured bacterium | reverse complement strand
CCTCCTAAACCTCCCACCGCACATCACTTGGAGCGCGCCTGTTGCAAAACCGGTGCGCTTCTTCTTTTGTAGGAATTATCTGTTCATACAGTTGACAAGAATCTGATAGTACGTTATTATTGTAAATGGAAGGCTTCCAGGTTAAGTCGGTACCGCAGTACGGAAGGTACGGTAACGCGCTTCTCCTAGACTAGTCCCAAAAAAACCTTCTCCTTGAGGGTCATCCTGGTATCCCACCAGTCTTCCAATGGCGCACCTGTCCTCCGACTTGTGCGCCATCAATTTTTATACAGAAAAGTGACGAGTCGATATTATTCATCATCAACCACTAAAAGTTTCGACGGTGAATGATGACCATTTATTATCTGAATATTTCTTCCAGAAAATTTCCTTCTAATTATTTCCAAGACACGAGAATTGGCCAAATTTCTTTCAGCAGGTTCTTTTACAGATATCTTGAAATGATCTGATGATTCTTGAGTGATTATTTCTTTTTTAGCACCAGCGATTACGCGAACTTTTATGTACATAATTGATATTTATAGTCAAACAAGTTTATCTTTACATAGATAGTGAATAATGTCATCATTGCCGACGGACCAAAATTACCTTGAAAGGAGGTGAATCTAAGTGGAAATTACCTTGTTCTTTCCGTTTATGAGCAAATTCTGGGCAGTTGTCGTGTATGTCGTATGGTCGATCATGTTCAGGTTATCTGTAACAATATTTATTTGTTTACCGATAGAAGACGTTAGTGCAAAGAATAAAATAATTGTCAATGGAATGTTGCTGCTGATTCCAGAGTTTTTGATTGTTACAATATTCGCTGTATGGATTGCTCGCATGAAGAGACGTATAGCAGTCTGGATGAAGAAGATGGTGAACGTCGACATCATTACTGAGAAAGATGATAACTTGCACAAGATAAGGGTTTGCCATTGTGACAAGGACCTGCTTGTATTGTTGTTTGTGAATCGTAAAGGAAAACCAAGCATATCAGCCAGATTGCTGAACGGACACTAGACCCCCCATCGTGCGCTTAGACAGGCACGGTGGGCGGTTTTTTTATTATTCGTCTTTCATTTATAGTGCGCCTTATTTCTTGAATTCCCCTACTACAACCTTGGCTGGACGCATAAGCTTTCCATTTAAATAATAGCCGTTTTGAATAACACGAGTAACTATGTGGTCGAGTTTTTCATCTGTCACAGGTTCATACGAAGCTGCTTCGTGTGTAGCATGATCAAACTTCTGATTCAAAGGTTTGAGCTCTGTAAGACCGCTATCCTCGAGTGCTTTCTTGAGTTGTGAGTAAATATACTCGACACCGACACGCCAGTTTTTGTCGGCCTTTTCCCAGGCTTCTTTGTTGCCCATAGCCATCTCAAAGCTCTCTAGGACAGGTACAATGCTCTCTATGAGGCGTTCATTGGCGAACCTGATGAATTCCTTACGATCCTCCTCATCGCGCTTACGGGCGTTTATAAGGTCGGCTTTGGCACGCTGCCAGCCGGTAAGGTATTCCATGCGCTCAGCCTCGGTCTGCTTGAGTTTTTCGCGAAGTTTTTTGATAGTTTCAGCGGCTGATTCTTCGGCTACAACTGAGTCATCAAGGTTGGCATCATTTTTTGTATCCTTTTTGAACATAGTTAGCTTAGTATAATGAAAAATTATTAAAAAAGAAAGCGCCCGTGTCGCTTTCCGATTGTTCATCAGTTAGCTAACACGGGTCGCATGATCATTAAGGTTCCTGGACTACGGTGTACTTACAGCAGACGCTGTTGCAAAATATCTGTAAGATACATCGATTGTTCCACTGGCGGCTCGGCACCGAGGATGTTCACAACTACGGCTTTGTTGCAATTAACACCCTGTATCCCAACTGTGCGCTCGAGGTTCGAGAACAAGAGGAAAAAGTTGTCTGGTCCCTCGATCCATCCGGAGCCAAGCATCGGAACACAGACACCCTCCTTGTTCATGGCATCTAGTTCAATCGCCAACTTTGTTTCGAATAGCTGCGTGAAGAAAAGACCAGTCCTGGCCGCTTCGCCATAACGGAATACAAACTTTGTTGGTATCTCGAAACCCTGCGTGTGGTCAATCATCCACATTAACACGGCAATCATCTTGAAACGGAGCCCGACAACATCTGATACAGACTCCGGACGGATCCCACGCTTTTCAAGGAATCGAGTATTGAATTCCATGCTAATGATTCTCGCTCCTGCATTGAGTACAGCTCTGACAGCTAGCAGTGATTTATCGTTCATGACGTCTCCTTTGGTTTCGGCGTTGTTGGTAGTGGAAGTGGGTCGATCTGAACCAAGTGAAGTGTGCCCTTATATTTCCTCATAATCCGATCAATACCACTCCTGCTTTTTGCTGCACCAATAAATTCGAGGGTCTCGGCTAAAAAGGCCACATACTCATCAGGAAACTCAGCTCGTAGCGAGTCGATTTTGGCACCAACGCGCTCAATATGAGCCATCTGCGCTGGGGTCTGAACTATATTCATTTTATGTCCTCCTTAAATAATGGTTTATATGTACATTTATCTAAATACTGCCATAAATTGGCTATTTTGCAACAT
>CAIPWS010000081.1 GCA_903868845.1 uncultured bacterium | reverse complement strand
CTAACGCTTGTGCAGCCGCAGGATCCACTAATGCAATACGGGCTAATTCATGGTAAACACCCATTGGTACAATCCTCCACAAGTTGATGGTTAAGAACGTTTATTTAAGACTACCTATTAACCTAGTAATTATCAAGTACACTTAATTCCCTCCACAAAACCTCTTCAAATATTTCTTGAACAACTCAGCACTGTCGGGATTTGTCGCCATACTATTTTGACTATCATTTGTCGTAGTAGCTGATGCG
Source organism: uncultured bacterium (assembly GCA_903868845.1). Classification (GTDB taxonomy): domain Bacteria; phylum Patescibacteriota; class Minisyncoccia; order Phycocordibacterales; family PALSA-1337; genus C7867-002. The sequence continues at coordinate 17,914 of CAIPWS010000081.1, read as the reverse complement.
GCCGTCGATGTGGCTGATGTTATTGTCGATGAAACTGTCGAACTCGCTGTAAAATCAGTCGTACCATCACCATCTATATCCAATCTTATTGGAGTACTAGAAGGAGCGCCAGAATCGCCGTCCTTCGATTCAACTCTTACAATCGTTGTTGCCGTGCTCGAAGGTGTCATCGGAATATCTGTATACTCTGTGTGTCCGAGTGTGGTGGTGCCAAGCACATGTTCTACATTCAAAGTAAATGTTCCAAATCCACCACCATTTACTGAAACAGTATATGGCTGATCGCTCGGCAGCAATGAAACACCGCTCTTGTCTTGACCATAAGCCAAATAATGACTCCCAGGAATATTTTCTTCGTATGTATTTACCGCATCATCCACAACACCCGCCGGCAGATTAGTCGGACCAGTATGATTTCCAGAACTATCACGAACGCTCAAGCTTGCGCCAGAATCAACACTGACCACCAATCTTGCGGCTTCTTTCTTATAATCCGGTTCACCAGATGATACAACCGATACAGACCCACCAACACCGTTGTACGTCATTTTTTCTCCAAGCAAAATATTCCGTATGACAGACTGTGTAGTAGATGACTCCAAAATATTTACATGCTGAATATTTTTCTTTTCTGTTATGGATGTAGAGGCTAGATCTATCGAGACAACACTCGTGGTGCTGAAACTTGCATAAGCCGCACTAGGTGCAACCACTGTACCATCACCCATTGTTGTCATGTCCTCATACCTTTCCAAAACATATGAGCAGCCAAATCTGAACCAAAGAAAGTTCTGACACTTTTCCTTATTCATATAAACAAGTCTCTTGGGTGTCTCGCTATTCCAACCAACTAGAGACCAACGATATATATTGGCTGGCCAATGAAAGCCTGCCAGCAGCGACTGAATCGCGTCTCCGGCTGATGCAAGAAGACTATTTACACCATGACTAGTCAGAAAACTACTCATGCCATCGAAGCTGTCGACGAATGTTGTACTACTCACCACAGGATCCAAAATCTTCTTGAAATATTCACGTGAAGGAAGAAGCGAGTATGCGCTTGGCATATTCTGCGCTAGTTGTTGTGCCACATCGGACTTCAGAAAAAGCCCAGCCGCAATAGACTGACCATCACCATAGAGCAAAGAACTTATAGCCGTAGGGGTGCCGAGATATGGAGTAGCGACCGATACTACACTATCCACGATATCCGCCTTACCAGCATCTGCAAGCACCTTCACCAAATATTCAGCAACTAGGCCACCATTGCTATGTGCGACAATGGTCAACTTGCCAGTTCGTGACCGTGACGCCAATTCCTTCGCCACATCGACTAGAGATATTGTCGTTGTAGCTTTCTTTTCCACCCCCGCAACCACCTCCGTTATGGGCTTTCGCCAATCATAACCGAAGGACTTCCACTCACCTATCTTTCCATCATTAACCAAGCTGTCCATAAACTTCATGAAAGAAGTGTAGACGCTGTACACATTGAATACATTTGCAATAGGCTCTCCCGAATAAACACTAGAGTCCAGACCCTTTCCAGCCGAATCAAGAAATAGCTTCCTCACATCATCGTTTCTGTTCGGCACCCAAAGTGTATTTGTCGAAGTGCCGCCAACAAAAGGTGTATCACCAAACGCAGATGCCTCATCTCTATATAGCCAAGACCCCTCTATTCCTGGAATAAATAATACACTCGAACAACAAGGAGTTGTCGTTGGTTCTATGGTGGGATCATGGTCTAGCCACGGAGTATAATTTACCTGGCCGATGATCTTAGAACTTGTCGCCACGGCCTCCGAAAGTGGTCCACCAACATCTCCCCACCAATTACCCTTCGCCGAAACCGTGCTAGTGTTTTCGGCGTTTTTTATGGCTGCCAACTTATTACCAATCAAAGAAGAGTTCACAACAGTGATATTTGATGGAACCATGGCTCCGACATTTACTTGGTGTGCTGGATCGCTATAACCATAGAGATATACAGGCACGACTGGATCTACATAAATTCCATAGTTATTTCCGGTAATTCGACTTCCGGCCACATTCACGGAGCTAGCTTTTACGTATAAGCCATTTATTGAACCAGAAATAGTTGAGCTAGATATGGTTGATGTAGAGTGATCTATGATAACCCCTTTGCTAGCCACGACATTCAGACGGGTCAAAGTGGACGAAGTATAGTAAATATTTATATTGTAAATGTCTGAGAAATTTATAGGCTTGTCTCTTGTTCCGCGAGCATTCAAAGTTCCTCCCACGAAAAATCCTGGCAAGTAACCGAGATTCGGATCACCCTTCACCACGACTCCCGGCTCAATGTTCAAAGTTCTCCCAATCTGCAGATTTATATCTGCATCCAATAAATACGGACTACCGGTTGCAGTCCACGTAGTATTGTTCGGAATATACCCGTCAGTTAAACGAGTAAAAGCATGCGCTGTAGCTGGCATGAAGGCCAGCAGGAACCACGCGACTAAACCAAAGACCCAAACAACTTTCTTGAAAATTTTCATCATAAATGCTGACTGTTATTGATAATACAATCAGCATAAATTACCGGGATAAAATTCCGATGAAGAAAAGTTCAAATTTCGCTCAAAAAATTCTAAAGAAACGTTCAAAAAGTTCTCAAATTTTCTTTATTTGCTCTCGTAAGCAGAGGCTTGAGTAGAAGCAGAGTCCTTATATCTTCCAGCGACATATATGATTCCGAAGCTGATAAGCAAAATCAGCGCAAAACCTATCAGAAACTTGAAAAATGTTCCGTCAAATGGATTATTCATATATTACTTATTTAATATTGCCCTTGTTGCTGGGCCGACAGAACCTAGTGATGACAACTTATATTTCACTTGCAAAGCCTTCACCGCAGCTTCAGTCTGTCCACCATAAGTACCTGTTATTGGACCAGAGTAAAAGCCGAGAGCCTTCAACCTCTTCTGCAAAAGTGTGACTTGTGAACCTTTAGAACCAATCTTCAGGCTTGTAGTGATCTGGGTTGCACCTGTCGCACTCGATGCTGGAGTAGATACTGCTGTTTGACTGGAACTAGTAGTGGTTGGGGTGATATTTGGTACGAGACCAGCTGTAGTAGCATCCCCTATAGTGAACTTAGCTTGACCGTTCAAACCAGCGACGTTATTGAATGAAAGATAAAGTGGCAAAGCAGATGAATTGGTTGGCAAAGTATATGTTGCAGTATAAGGACCATTTCCACTACCGACAGCAGTGAGGGCATTACCAGAAATAGTTATAGTAGGTGTACTGATTGCCTGATTTGCAGTCATAGACACGGTCAATATATTTCCAACTCCTAGATAGCTGCCATTTGAATTATTCGATGTCACAGAGAATGACGCAAGAGCTGGCGCCGTGGTATTTGCAACCGTAGGAGCGGGTGTACCCGCACCAGTTGTTCCAGTAGAAACATAGGCATAAACATTTCCACAAGTAAGTGTGCCCATCACACAAATATTGACATTGGCACCACCAACAGCGGCACCATAAAGAGTGACTATAGAACCGTTTAGGTTTGCTGAAACAGAACCTGGTGTTGAATTACTTTGTATAATGTAAACCCCGCCAATAGAGCCGCCAGTTATAGAAACAGTCTGTGTCTGCCCGACGGACAACGTTACCTGACTTTGACTAAATGAAAGAGTCTGCAAATTTGGATTTGTAAGTGATGTAGTTGTAAGAGATGTTCCGGACACATTAACCATCACACTGCTACAAGAAGAGCTATTACTTCCCTGCGTACACACACCAACGGTGGCTGTACCCGCTATTATACCGTTAAGATTCAAAGTGGATCCATTTATAGTAGCTGTCACTACAGCAGGGTTTGAAATGTTAGAAATATAGTAATTTCCAGAACCAGATATAGTTACAGACTGAGCTTGTCCGACAGACAAACTGACTGTTCCCTGACTAAAAGACACAGCCGCAGCTGCTGTAGAAACCTGTTGTACGTTTACAGCTATAACTCCACAGCCAACATTTCCAGCACAGATAGTTATATTGGATGCTCCAGCCGCCAAAGCATTAACCGTTATCTGATTTCCTGAAAGTGAGACGCTAGCGACAGATGGATTTGAATTGTTGGACATAGTCAAAGCGGCACTTACTGCTGCTGTGACGACAGTACTCTGACCAGCTGACAGAGTAACCGAGTTCTGGCTCAGCGCCAAAATACTTGAACTAACAAAACTTGGCCATGCGACTTGTTGAGACTGAGAACCATTTACACTCACGTAGACCATGGCTCCAGCCGTGATGCCATATGAGGTAGAGTTAACTGTTGTTGTAAGGTATCCGCTCGCGTTCGTAGTACCGATGTTAGAAGAGGTAAATGAGGCTGTCGACGGGTAATGAAGCAAAACTGAAGAGTTGGCATCGGCACCAAAGACGGTGATCTGTACCGAACTACTTCCACCGGTAGCATTTATAAGTGACAGATTTGGTACAAGTGTTGCAAAGACTTTTGCACCAGCAAATAACATGGCAATTGCGATAGCTATTCCAGAAAGGAAAATGGTTGTTTTTTTCATAGTAATGATTAATAGTTAATAATCTTTATACGTTATAATTATACACTAAAGCAAATCTCCTGGCGTGATAACATGAGTAACTGCTTCTGGATAGGCTTTTTTGAATTGAGTGAAAAACACCTCCTTATCAGACCACTTACATTCGTAAGCAGAAATATTTGGCCCCTTCTTTTCTATCAAATCAACCTCAAATCCCGTCTTTGTTCGCCAAAACATAAGTTCTGGTGGAAATATTGAATTGTTACTGCCCTCCTTTATTCGCTCACTAATAAAGTAATTTTCAAAGATAAAACCCACATCTTTGCGAACATCAAGTGTGGTATCAACATCAATGAGAGCATTCCTAACACCAACATCGAGAATAAATACTTTGAAGGCCTTCTTGAGCTCAGTTCTCCTATTATTAGAAAATGAATGCATGACTTTGATGATAAAAGATTGCTCAAGTAATCGTAGATATCTCTGAATAACTGATCTACTAATACCTAGTTCTCCTGCTAATTCATTGACAGAGACAAGAGATCCGACCTGGAGGGCTAACAGAGTCAATAAATCCTCAAATACTCTAGGGTTTCTTATTGCCTCAAAAGTAAATATGTCCTTATATAAATATTGTGTCGCTATGTTTTTTAATATAAGTTTCTTTTCTTCCACCGACTCGGCCGCAACAACTGCTGGGTATGATCCGTATAGCATAAGATTGTTCAAATCATCCCGAGTTACAGGTCTGTGTGCTTTGATCTCGGATAGTGAAAGTGGTAAAAGTGTAAATTCGAAGATTCGCCCGGTCATCGGCTCTTTTATCTTATTGGAAAGATCAAATGACGAAGAGCCTGTGGCGATGATTTGCGTGCCTGGATAGGTATCGTGGAATACCTTCAATATTGTCCCAATATCTTGAATGGTTTGTGCCTCATCGAATACGACCACCTTTTTACCTTTCACTAACGGTAAAAGCTTGTCGGGTTTTCCTACAATAAAATGTTCTCTCACATCAGCTAGCTGACAGTCCCAGTATGCCCCATCGTCGTCATAAGCCTCAATAAGTTTTTTAGCAAGAGTAGTTTTGCCAGATTGTCGTGGTCCGAGAATAGCAACCATTTTGCCTTTGAAGAGAGACTCTACAATTTTGACTTCTATTGTACGCTTATATACAGTCATATTATCACCAATATAACAAATTGCTCTTTGAAGAGCAAATCGTCATCCCCTCCCCAGGCAAAACAAAAACCGCCCGAAGGCGGTTTTGTTCCAACTATGTAACCCGTTGGGAGGGAGTACTCAGACTCAAACTAACTTATGAAGGTTAGATTGATGCTGTTCTCCACTGAGGCTGACCAGTCATGAAGGCTGATGCTGTATTGCCTGTTGAAGCTGAGTTCCAACCAATACTATTCAACTGGACACCATATGTGTTAGCACCTGGTGCTTCGATTGTGAATGAGTAAGTGACTGGGATTGTTACAGAAGAATTACGTGCAACTGTGAAATTTGTGCCATCAACTGAGATGGTTGTATTTGTAGGTTGTGAGTAAGCTGTAACACCTGCTGAAGCACTGACAAGTCCAAGAGCACTTCCGTTCATGTAAACCTGAGCGGTCGTTGAAGAGAAGGCGACTGGAGTTGTTGTTGCATTTGGGAGACCCAAGACCACATCTGTACCAATTGCCTGTACTTGAACATTGAATGTTGCTGAGTACTGGAAGGTTGTGGTTGTAGCACCACCAGCTGTGATGTTTGTCTTCACGATCGAAGGAGTACCAACGAGTGTGAACAAAGGACCCTTGCTTGCGACTGTCTGGTTATTACCAGTAGCGACACCAGAAGAAGTAGCATTACCATCGATTGAGTTATAAACTGTTGTGCTTGCTGAAGCGCCATCAAATATAGCTCTAACGACGAATGGTGAAGTAGATGAGCTAACACCTGTTGCATCAACCTTAACAGTATAAGGAACTGTTGTGTTGACAGGAATGTTTGCACCCTGTGTACCATCTGTAATGTTGCTAAATATTGCATAACCACCAGAGACACCAGATGACATGATCTGTGTTGAACCCTGGAAGAGGTAAGCAGCATTTATCTGACCTACACCTGAAGTAACGAGCTGTACGCTAACGTTATGGAGGTGGAGATTGTCATTCTGTGCATTGACATCAAATATCAAGACTGGGAGACCCAAGTATTGGTTATTTGTTGTGTCAGTGACTGGAATAGAACCTACCAATGGTGAAGCTGCGTCCAAAGAGACGTTAGCCTGTGCATTGTCAACCAAGCTTGGGTTGAGAGTGATTGTCTGTGTGAATGCTGTCAAAGGACCATACAAGTTCACGCCAGCACCGTCAACACCACGAACTGCGTTGCCAGGAAGAGACAAGTTGATTGCCTTACCTGTGTAGATAGAGTCAATAGCACCGTAAAGGTCAGCCTTGACTATCAAATCTCTGTAAGTACCCTTTGGAACTACAAAGTTGAAACCAGCGAGACCAACGACGTAGTCGTTTCCATTCTGAACAACTGTTGAAGAGTTCAAAGGAACTGATGCTAGGACGTTAGTACCATCGGTAACGTAGATCTTGCTGAAGATCTTGTTGTAAACTGTTGTGTTGTTTCCAAGGTCAATAGTAACAGACTGTATTGCGATATCGGAATACTGAGCCTGGTTACGAATTGCCATAACTGGAACCATGTTCTGTCCAACATTCAAAACTGATGTTGAGATAGGACCTGGAGTTACGCTCAAGATACCAGGGACGCCAGCTGTTGTGATACCGACTGGGCCTGTAACTACTGGATTTGTAACTGTGCCTGTTGTACCAGCATTAGCTGTACATGTGAAGCCTACTGGGCAAGTTGCTGCTGGAGCAGCTGCAACACCACCGTTCAACTTAGCACGAGTAAGAGGACCTACGAAACCTGTAGCAGGGATGCTGTTAGCAGCCTGGTACTTCTGAACTGCAGACTTTGTCTGTGAACCGAAGTAACCTGTAGCACCAGCTGGGATACTGTATCCTGCAGCGATAAGTGCTGTCTGAAGTGCTGTGACATCTGCACCTTGTGAACCAACTGTGAGGTTAGCACCGAAAGTAGCAGCTGAAGCCAAAACAGCGAAGCCCAATACGACTGCTGTTGTAGCAATAAGAATTCTTTTCATATCTATTGTTTTTATAATTAATGCGATATCTCTTGTTATTAATAAAATAAGAGACGTTACGCAATTTGTAACTAATAATCTAACTAAAGTATGTTCGCGTTCCGATCTCATATTTTTATTATACGAAAGCGGGTCGACCGCGAGACATTTATTCCACATTTCCCTGTCCGTACTATCGACTTCCAGACAAAGAATTTAGTGGGCTAGTAAATAAGACGAACCTCTAAGTATTTACATTATTTCACACTATGTAATTTTCAAAGTTCGCATCTCTCAAAGTTTGACCTCTGAGACGAATACATATGAATATCCCAAAAACATGGGCAGACATACGCACTCGTTACAAAGCATTATAACGCATAAGAGCCCTAAGTAACAATATGTAACAAAAGGCCCATTTGTGGATAACGCAGGTAATACTAGGCTAAATACGACCAAAAGTCAATCTTGGGTGCTTATATACTATATATACTGAATATAGGCCTATTTTAGTGAATATCGTGACCAACGCCTCTCCCCTTCCTTCTTTATAAGTCCGCCGTCTACCATGGCCAACAATTCACGCTGTATAGTCTTCTCACTGCAGTCTTTTATGATCCTTGTGAAGTCTTTTATGGTCAAATTTGACTGTCCTTTTAAGGCTGTAATTATGAGCTCCTGTCTTTCAGTCTTTTTCACCTGAACATCAGCATGTCCTTTATGAACAGGCTTACTTGAAGCCATAATATCACCGGCATGTCCTTTTGGATTTTGTGTCGAAATATTTCCGGAAACCTGACCAGATTTCTGATTGCCAGCCATATCACCTGTTGACTTAAAATCAGTGGAAAAAAGATTTGGTGTCTTAAAGAAAACATCGGAAAGGACATATCCAGCATTCTCTGCATTTGCTGCAAGTCGATCACGAAGTAAGCCCAAAATGTTATCTATCTCACGCACCAATAAGCGGTGATTCATGTCTGTGACCAAATTCGAAATCTTGGCAACATTCAACAAAGAAATAGTTTCCAAAGCAGCTGTGAATAACGACTGGATGACAACATTTTTATCACCAGGAAGAGTTGAAGAGGCTGTAAAGGACGACGTCAAAAGGTCCATACCACGGTCACGAAGTTCCCACTTTATTGGCTCTTCGTCCTTTAGAAGTCCTGACACTAGATAAAGGGCAGCGGTGATCTTCTCTATCTTCTTAAAGACATAAAGAAGGTATTCCTCAGCACTGAAAAAGCCAAGTGATTTCCACTTAATTGGGTCATGTATAGGAAGTTCGTTATTTGGCTGACTGTTAATGTCTTTATTGTCCATAAGATTTTATATGTGTCTTTTATAGTCTTTTTGATGAAATTTGTCCTTTTCTTTTTTTAACTAGTTTTTGACTGTCTTTTACTCTGTTTCGTTACTCTGTCTTATATTCCCATTGTAGTCCTTTAGAGAAAATTTGCAAGGTCTCTAGGCTGTGTTGCACTTGTGCTGCGGATCTATATCACAAATGATGTATGACTGTGTTATTATTAGGACAAACAAATATTATGGCAAAGAAAAAAGACAAGGATTCAGATTTTATTAAAAAGGCAAAGTTCTGGAACGACATGAGTGAAGAAACAGTACAAACAGTATTGGCTATATTTTCATTTTTGATAACTATATTATCTATATTGGCTTCGTTCGGAAAAGCTGGTCCTTTGGGTGAATACGCCTACATGTTCTTCACTAGATTGTGTGGTGTCGGATATTTCCTTATACCGGTTATTGCCATCATGGTTGGTATCGCACTTTTGCGTGGTATAGAAAAGAAATTTAGACTTTCAAAAACTATTGGTGCTATCGTCTTTTTCTTTTCCAGTCTTGGCATCATCCACATAGCAAGTGTTGGAAACGGCGGCTTCTTCGGACGCATCGTTGCTACACCTCTTGAAAAGATATTGGATGTTTATGCAACAACAATACTACTTATAGTGTTGGTTGTCGTATCACTCTTCATATTGTTCGAAGCCCATTTCACTGTTGAGCATCTCATGTTCTGGAGATGGTTCAAGAGTTCAGACAAAGTTTTGAAAAATGGTAAAAAAGTTTCAGCCGGCGCAGGTGCTGGAAACGATGATATGAATGATGATGAAGAAGCCAAGATAGATCATGCTCTTGAGGAGGCAGCTGCAAATATTGGAGTCGACGCCCTCGGTGGTAAGACTGCTGCGCAACTAGAAGCAGCTGAGGCTATTGCGAGAGCGAAAAAAGCTGCCAAAGCAAATGCGGTAAAAACCAATCCTCTAGATCTCACAGATGAAGATGCTGGGGCATTCGCTTCCGCTATACAAGTACCACTCATGAAGCCTTTCAATCCTCCCCCACTCTCTTTGCTTGAGAAGGACAAAGGCAAACCAGAGACTGGTGACATCAAGGCAAATGCAAATATCATCAAACGTACTCTTCAGAACTTCGGCATAACAGTGGAGATGGATGAGATCTCTATAGGTCCTTCCGTCACTCGTTATTCCCTCAAGCCAGCCGAGGGTGTGAAGCTTTCTCGTATAGTCACTCTCAACAATGACCTCTCACTCGCTCTTGCGGCCCACCCTATTCGTATAGAAGCTCCAATTCCTGGAAAATCTCTTGTTGGTATAGAAGTACCAAACACCGCCAAGACAACTGTTGGTCTCGCTACTCTGCTTGCGGCCACAGAATTCCAAGATTCAGAGAAACCTTTGTTCATGTCTCTCGGAAAAGATATCACTGGCCGTGCTCATTTCTGCAATTTGGCCAAAGCTCCTCACATACTTATCGCTGGTGCCACCGGATCTGGTAAATCTGTCAGTATTCATGCCCTCATCACCTCCCTTCTATATAGAAACTCACCAGAAAACCTGAAGTTCATCATGATAGACCCTAAGCGTGTCGAACTTACACTCTATAACAAGATTCCTCACCTTCTTACTCCCGTCATAACGGATCCGAAGAAGGCCATCCTCGCTCTCAAGTGGGCCGCCAAGGAAATGAGTCGCCGTTACGACATTCTTGAGAAGAATTCGGCTCGCGACATAGACTCTTACCACAAAAATGTCTTGGCTCCAGCCGTCAATGTTCTCAAGTTAGACAAAAAGGCTGATCCAACTAAGCTTCCTGAGACCATGCCTTACATAGCCATCGTCATAGATGAATTGGCCGATATAATGCAGACATATCCACGAGAACTTGAGTCTGCTATCGTCCGTCTCGCACAGATGAGTCGCGCGGTCGGTATCCACTTGGTGGTTTCTACACAGCGCCCAAGCGTGAACGTCATTACTGGTCTTATCAAGGCAAACATCCCTACTCGCGTGGCATTGCAGGTCGCTTCCCAGATAGATTCTCGTACAATTCTCGACCAGATGGGTGCTGAGAAACTTCTTGGTGCTGGTGACATGCTCTATCTCGGTGGTGAAATGTCAAAACCTGTTCGTTTGCAGTCTGCTTATATTTCTGAGGGTGAGGTCAAGGCGGTTGTGAAGTTCCTCGCTGACCAATATAAGGACGAAATACTTGGTGAGATCAACTTGAATATGAGTGAGGCTGGATCTGGCGCCGCATTTAGTGCAAACATAGACCTCGACGGCGATTCCCTAGAAGACCAGGATGAACTTTATGAAGCAGCAAAAGAATCTGTCATAGCTGCGGGCAAAGCTTCTACTTCGTATATTCAACGCAAACTTGGTGTTGGCTATTCACGTGCTGCAAAGCTTATGGACTTGCTCGAAGACCAGGGTGTTATCGGTCCAGCAAATGGTTCCAAGCCTCGCGAAGTCCTAGGTGGTGGTTCTTCTGGAGGAGGTGCCGCATTTACTGGCAATGGTAGCTTCAATGGCAGCAGCAACCTAAACGGACTTCCAGGCGAAAATGGTGGCGAGACAGACAAGATTGCAGAGGAATTGGGGATTTAATTAGTATTCATCAACCTTAAAGCAAACGGTGTAAAATAGGTCATCAGATTTTTCTTTGAGGAATCAGAATTATTATCCAGTTTTGTTGCACTGAGAATAGCCTCTCTCAATAAATCAACCTCAACTTTTCTAGTCTTCATATCTGGAATAGTCATCAATTCCTCAATAATTTTCTGTGCTCTTTCAAAACTCTCTTTGACACGCTTTTCGTCAATAGCTTCTTTTGCAGAAAAAATCCTTGAGACCTCAGCCCCAAGATTGGCCATAAGAAATAATGAGGTTCTTTGGGTGTTCATGATATTTTTGAGTCAATAATGCGCTTCATCCTATTTCTGATTGATTGATCCTTGACCTCCATTTCCATATTTCCAACTTGTGGTCGGATATTTATAAGAGAAGTATATTCTATCCAAGATTCTCGAGGTCTATCAAAAAAGATGTTGAAGCCCCAGAGATTGGCCTGCTTGGAACCGTTTTCTATCAAATAATTATTGGCATCTATATGATATTCCCCACCAAAAGCGACTGACTCAGTTTCAAGGTCAACTACACCTTTTATCATTGTCACGTAAAAAGTCTTAGCAAGTTGAACCAACTCTTCTTTGGAAATTTTTTCATTAATTATTTTAATATCAGACTTCATAAATAAATAATAGCACAATCAAAGCTTCACTTGTAATTCCTCCCTCTTTATATATACTTGGCCTATTGACCAGGCACACAGTTGTCGCCAATACATTTCCACACAAATGAACCTCACCCGCACAGCAACATTAAGACTTATAAAAATATCCTCTATGGTGATAGTCGCTGTACTTATCATTTCTTACGCTATAGCGCGTTCTATGGCTTATGCCAAGGGTCCAAAGATAGACCTCACCGCTCCAACCAATGGTGCTGTTATATCCTCTCCAACTGTGGATATCGTGGGGATGATAGAAAGAGCCCACAATCTGACTATAAATGGCGGCGCGGTATCCATAGATGAACAAGGTAATTTCAAGCAGACACTCGTTGTTTTTCCAGGAATTAACAAGCTGACACTGCGAGCAACCGACCAGTTTGATCGCAACACAGAAACCGATATTGTCATAGTGGGTGCAAACAATTGACTATGATATTATGTATTCAAGCCCACCTCTTATAAAAATAAAGAGCATATTCAATATGGTAAAAAACTCAAAAGAAAGTCAAAAAGATACAAAAAAAGAAATGATAGAAGGTAAAAAAGTTGAAAGTGAAAAGAGGAAAGAGGATTCTGAAAGTAAAAGTGGTGCACGTGTGTCGAAGTCTATGTCAGAGATAAGCGATGCGTTGGATAGTATTCGTACAAAGTTTGGTGAAGAAGCAATCATGAAACTTGGTGACAAGGCTCGTGTAGATGTCGACGTTATTCCAACAGGATCAATAGGTCTCGACTGGGCACTTGGTATCGGCGGCTTCCCTCGCGGACGTATCATCGAAATATTTGGTCCAGAATCTTCTGGTAAAACAACTCTCGCACTGCACGCTGTAGCAGAAGCACAGAAGCGTGGTGGTGTTTGCGCATACATAGATGCTGAACATGCTATGGATCCTGAATACTCAAAGAAGATCGGTGTGAAGATAGAAGAACTTCTCATCTCTCAACCAGATACAGGTGAACAAGCACTCGATATCGTAGAAAGCCTCATTCGCACAAACAAGATGGATGTTATCGTCATCGACTCTGTCGCTGCTTTGACTCCTCGTGCAGAAATCGAAGGAGACATGGGTGCCTTTCATGTCGGAACTCAAGCACGTCTTATGTCACAAGCACTTCGCAAACTTACAGCTATAGTTGCGCGCTCCAAGACCGTCGTCATATTCATCAACCAGATTCGTATGCAGATCGGCGTCATGTTCGGAAATCCAGAAACGACTCCTGGAGGTAAAGCGTTGAAATTCTACTGTTCAGTTCGTCTAGACATTCGTCGTATCGCACAGATCAAGAAAGGTGAAGAGATCATGGGAGGACGTGTTCGTGTCAAAGTTGTAAAAAATAAAGTCGCAGCGCCATTCAAACAAACAGAATTTGACCTCATGTACAATGAAGGCATTTCTCAAGAAGGTGAAATCATCGCCCTTGGTGAGAAGTTCGGTATCGTCGCCAAGTCCGGTGCTTCCTACTCTTTCGGCGAAGAGAAGCTTGGTCGTGGTTATGACGCTACTCGTCAATTCTTGAAAGAAAACCCTGCAAAACGTGATGAAATTCTAGTGAAGATAAGAGAAAAGTTGGGTGCGGAGTAATTTGTAACTATGGATCCAGTAAGCCTGGTTCTAGTCGAGGACCGGGCTATTCTGGTATCTTGACATCGTATATATAAGATATATACTATTATTATTATGACCAGTAAAACAATATTCAACATGAACACGAAAATTAAAAACGCAACAATGAAAAAAGCACGCGCTGAAGGTCTCACACTAAGCGATGTCCTTAATTTTTCAGCACGAGCATATCTCGATGGTGATATACAAGTACGTGTTGTTGATCGTGATACCGCCGAAGCCCTGGATGATATTGCTAATGGACGTGTCATTTCACAAGAGGCATTGTTCAAAAAGCTGGGATTATAACCTAAACTACAATAGAATATGCGTATAATTTACAGTTATAAAGCTGCTGGCCAGCTCACCTCTTTGGATGTGCTATATCAAATACGAATAGCTGAGAAAATGAGATTCTTCGCGCAACAACCCAATCCCCTACTATTTGCAAAATACATCACTACAAGGAATCTGCATTGTTTCAGGGTAGGAAGTTATAGAGTATATTTCAAACTCAGTGAAGGAATACTATATATTACTACGATTGAGCGTCGTGATAAGGCATACAAGAAATAGGTCTTGAAATATTCAGTGGATATTATTGGCAACCTTTAACAACGGAGTGAATCACGACGTCAATCTGAAACAGGATGTATACGAGGTACAATGGCTCCCGTCTACGTTGGAGGACGGACTTATTTGGTGCTGGCGACATGTCGTTGGGAAGAATGTCTTGCATCCGATCCACTCTTTCAGGTCTACCTCTATGGTGACCAGTAATCATCGCAGTGACGAAAATCGGCGGCCACACGGCTGCCGATTTTTATTCCCTTGCCTAATCCCCCATCCTCGGCTAGAATGGCTCAATCACTTAATAGTTAATGATTTAATAGTTTAAATTTTCAATACCCATGGCACTCCTAGAATACAGTGAGGTCACAGAAAAGAAATACATCGTCCATGAAGGACAACCATTCGAAGTCATATCTTCGCATGTTTTTCGCAAACAACAGCGTAAGCCAGTAAATGCAACAAAGCTAAAAAACCTCATGACTGGTAAGGTAACTGAGTATTCATTCCATGTATCAGATAAGGTAGAAGAAGCCGAGATTGAAACCCGTGAAGTGAAGTACCTCTACAACAGCCGTGGTGAATGGTGGTTCTGCGAGTCTGAAGATCCTTCAAAGCGTTTCAAAGTCACTGAGGCTCAGGTTGGTCTACAGGGAAAATTCCTAAAACCAAATACTGTAGTAGAGCAACTTCTTTTCAGAGATACTCCTATGAGTTTCAACATGCCAATCACTGCAGAATTGAAGGTTACCGAAGCTCCTCCAGGAATTAAGGGTGATACTGCTACTGGTGGTCAGAAAACTGTAGTTCTAGAGACTGGAGCAACCATAAACGTTCCCCTATTCGTAAATGAGGGTGATGTTATCAGAATAAACACGGAAAGTGGTGAGTACCGTGAGAGAGTCGGGAAGTAATTCAACGATTGAACTATTCAAACAAGTAACAATTAAACAAAATAACCATGAAACAATTAAGGGAAATCCTTAGTTCCATGGTTTTTTTGTAATCAACCATCAAGACCTATAACTATTAGTGCGACATCGTTAAAATAAATGACCGAAAATTGGAAAGTTGAGTAGAAATCATTTCAATTTCACATCGAAGTTGAACTAATCCGGACTCATTCACATAACCAATATCCTCGATAATATAAAGTATTGAGCGCACCTCTCCCGCCGAGCCTTTTGCAATATTTAAGAAATATGCAAATTCTTTGTTGGTTTTTCTTTCAAAACCCTCTGCTATATTCAACACAATAGAATAACTAGCCCTTTTAAGCTGGTCGGCCAAAGAAAAATCTTTGCGCAGTTTTTCATTTATGGTTATTAATCCATAGATCGAACTCACTATCCTTCTAGCATCTTGCCAGACAGGCAGTTCTTCGAACCTTTTGTATACCATTCAATTGTTGAATAGTTATATTGTCTAATTGCTAGACCTTACCTCGCAACATATGGAAGCAAACCCATAAATCTTGCTCGCTTGACCGCTGTAGCCAACTGGCGCTGGTACTTCGCAGATATGCCTGTGCGCTTGCGGCTGATCATACGACCATGAGGATTGACGAACTTCTTCAAGACCTCTGTGTCCTTGTAGTCGATGTGACTAATATTGTGTTGATTAAAGTAACATTGTTTTTTCATGATATTTCTTTATTTTTTAATAGTTTAATTGTTGAATAGTATAATTGTCTAATTTCCTAAAATGGTATATCGTCTGGGTTAATCTCCTCACTTGGATAATCTATCTTGTCTCCTGACTCTATCGGTGCTGGCTCCTCTGCTCCCTTCTTACCACCTGTTGCTGGCGCACCTGAACCTCCCGCTGGCTTAGAGCCAAACTGTATAGTGTCTGCGACTATCTCTGTGCGATACTTCTTCTGACCGTCGGCTTCCCATGAGCGAGTCTGCATACGACCTTCTATAAGAGCTTGTGCACCCTTCTTAAGGTACTGTGCTGTAAGTTCTGCGACTCTGCCAAATGCGACGATATTGTGAAATTCTGAAGCATCCTGACGCTGACCATCCTTATTCTTGTAAACGCGGTTTGTGGCCATGCTGAAGCTACAGACTTTTATACCAGATGGTAAAGCCTTTAGCTCTGGATCACGAGTCAGATTTCCTATAATAAATACTTTGTTTAGATACATAATTTTTTGGTTTAAGATTTAATATTCTTACACCTCTTTGACCATTGCATCGATACTCTTGTCCATGTCCTCTACTGTTGCTGGAGCTGAAGGGGCCACCTTCTCATCTTCTACCGCCTTTGTGATAGTAAATGGAGCTCTCTCTGCTACAGAAGACTTGTCTCCACCATTTTTCTTTACAGATGGTGAAAAATCCTCAGCTATAGCAATAGCACGCTTACCTAGATAAGTATTTTCTTTGACTGTTGAGATCATAAGCATTCTCAAAACTGTTGGGTGAATCTCTACTGAAGTCTTTATTGATTCTATAACATTTGAAGCAACTTCGAACTTGATCCATCCGAAATAAGCTGAATCGTACTTGTCGTACGAACCAGAAACAGTCTTCTTGCGCATAGTATAAGCTAGACGTTCTGAGTGAGGAGTCTCTTCAGCGATAACTGAAGCACCTGCTTTTGTTATAATACTCTTAACAGCCTCAGCCTCTGAAGCGACTTTCTCCTCAGGAACCGAAGAAACTAGCAAATACCCGATCTCATACACGTTCACACGAACATCACTTTGTGTTTCGTCCATAGTTTGTTGTGCAGTCAGTGCTCCGTTTGAAATAAATCTACGGAATCCCTTTCTCTGGAATATGGCCTTATTAAGCCATTTATTCAAGAAATCAGGAACTTACTGCGATTACTTGTAATGCCATGAGACTAACACAAAATAGTAACCTCTGCAATGGCTTTATTAGAGGTAGCTCAATTATGAGGCAAAGAGATAAAATTTTAATGAAGAAATGTTCAAATTTTGATAAAAAAATTATTAAGAAACGTTCAAAAAGAAATCAAATTTTGATAAAATTTTGATAAAAAATAATAAAAACTGTTAAAAAGTTCTTAAGGAACTACTACAAACCAAAAAAGTTCACGGCATTTTCGAGTAATTGCTTGGAGGTGGCCATATCACCATCTCCCCTAATCCTAGTTATCGCCTTTACGACCTCTACAACATAAGTAGGCTCATTTCTTTTTCCTCTATAAGGAACCGGTGAAACAAAAGGACAATCTGTTTCTGTCATAATACGATCGAAAGGTATGTGCTTTATGACAGCATCATAATCGTGAACAAATGTTATAACTCCGGTAAATGACATAGTGCCACCAATCTCAAGAATATTTGCCGCATCCTGCTTATTTCCAGCGAAAAAATGAAAATTGGACTTAACTTTTGCGTGTTGCTTCAAAATAGTCACAGCCTCCTCATATGCACTTATAGTGAAAGTACCTGG
>CAIPWS010000080.1 GCA_903868845.1 uncultured bacterium | reverse complement strand
TCAAGGATTATTGAAAGTCGGTCAGATGGGTACTATTCACGTAACATCAGTAGGTAATCTTGCATCATTCACAGGATCAACAAAAAATGGAGTTACTACATATGGTTGGGGTTCATTCTGTGGAGTGAATCTTTCTCTAGTTGGTGGTGTATCCATCAATACATCAAATACACAATATTCTCTATCCAATGCCGCTAGTGTCTTGGAGGCTATAAAATCAATCTTCGGTTTCTAAAACAAAAATGGCCCGGACGGACATTTTTGTACTCTGCATAGCGCAAATTTCTAGATAGTCAATATAACCGGTATAACCATCGGTCTCTTAGCAGTTTTCTGCATGAGGAACTTGGTAACAGTATCTGTAATATTTTCTTTGACAAAGTCAACGTTTATAGGATTCATGCCACGAGTTGACCGTTCAATGGTCTCCTTGATCAGGTGGCGAACTTCATGTAGGAGCTCTTGTGACTCACGAAGATAGACGAAACCACGAGATATGATATCTGGTGACTTCTTGAGCTTTCCAGTCGAAGCATTGATGATACCGAAGACTATAAATATTCCATCTTGAGCGAGCATTTGGCGATCGCGGATGACGACATCTTGAACGTCACCGACTGAGAATCCATCGACAAGGACAAGTCCAGATGGTGCCTTTTCTTTTAATTTAATGAAAGTCTTTCCTTCATCACGGATCTCTATAATAGAACCGTCATCTGGAACGATAACATTTTGTTTTGGAGCACCAAGCGACATGGCAAGTTCAGCGTGCTGACGTAGCATATAGTGGAATCCGTGGAGAGGCATAAAGAAGCGATACTTGATCTGTTTATGTATCCAAGCAAGCTCATCGCGATTACCGTGACCAGAAGCGTGAATATCGGAGTCGAGATAAGTGATGATCTTTGCTTCTGTGCGATACAGATTGTCTTTGAGTTTCATAACAGAAACAAAGTTTACTGGAATGACCGAAGAAGACAAAACGATAGTATCTGTTGGACGAATTCTGAAAAATTTGTGAGTCTTATTGGCAATACGCATAAGTGCGGCGAATTCTTCACCTTGAGAACCTGTTGCGAGCAAGATTACTTTATCTGGAGCATAATTTTCTATCTCTTCGACAGGAATTATGTTTTTTGTCTCGACAAGCTTAAGCTTTTTGATAATCTCAACGTTCGTCTTCATGCTGCGACCCTCGATAGCGACTTTCTTACCAAAGCGTTCGGCCATTTGGATGATAGCGATGATACGTTCCACTTGTGAAGCAAATGTACCAATAATCATACGTCCTGGAGTGTCCTTCATTATCTTCTCTATATTTTTTATGACCGTATTTTCAGAAAGGGAAAATCCATGTTTCTCGATACTGGTTGAGTCCATGGTGAGGAGAAGCGCTTCTTTGCCGGCAAATCTTGCGTATTGTTCAACTTCTTCTTCCGTTGGGACTCCATTTACGTTATCAACACGCACATCTTCGATGAAAACAATATCACCAACCGGTGTGTGAATGATGAGACCCATTGAGTCTGGTATGGTGTGAGAAATGGCGAAAGTCTCAACTTTGAAGTCATGACTTATAACTATAGTTTCATTTTTGTCGACTATCCTGAGATCTATTTGTGGGACATGAGGAAATTCTTCTTGGCGCTTCTGGATCATAATACCTCCGAACTGACGAGTATACATTGGAGGATTGCCTATGCGTGGCATGATGTAGGGAATACCGCCGATGTGATCCAAGTGACCGTGAGTTATGAAGACTCCACGAATCCTGCTAGCACGTTCCTCTACGTATTTCGAGTTTGGCAAAATATAATCGATACCAGGAGTTCCTTCCTCGCGGAACTGGAATCCCATGTCGATGATAATAATGTCGTTGCCATATTCAATAGCGGTCATATTTTTTCCAACTTCTTCGACTCCACCGAGTGGAATGACGCGAATAGTTCTAGGTGCCAAAGGAGGAATGACATCGCCATCGCGTTTCTGAGCGTCTGCAGCCTTGTTCTGGCGGCGTGGCATCATTTTGCCAACCTTTCTGACAACATCCATACGAGCACCAGCTATGTGTGGCTTTGTAGCAGGGCGAGGACCTGAGTTGTGAGTTGGGTTATGTGAAGGGGAATGAGGTGAGACGTGTTGAGGGCGAGGACTTGTCATTGGTGTCGTTGCTGCAGGCTTATTGAATGAAGGCTTAGCCATAACTGGACGATTGCCAGTAAATGCAGGACGAGGTCCATTCGCCATAGCTCTTCGAGCGGCTTTTCCAAGGACTATTCTGTGTCCCTGAGAATTTGTCGTCGAAGGCATCGTGGATGCATGCGCTGTAGTTCCAGAAGTTGCTCCTGTGTGAGCAGCAGGCTGGCCGGAAGTATCATTTCGAAGTATGCGAGTTTGCATAGGTCTTGGTGAAAACTTTGGTCGAGGAGTGTTTTGATTTTTGTTATTTTGATTTTCCATTTTTTTATAATTTAATTATTATTATTTTTACTTGCGCTCTGCGCCTTTTGCTTTTCTCTTGTGCCTTTCTTCTTTCCTCTTTCCTCT
>CAIPWS010000079.1 GCA_903868845.1 uncultured bacterium | reverse complement strand
GGTGTCACCATGACTTTGTCAGATGAGGTTTTGGAATATTTGGCTAAGGAAGGTTACAACCCTCAATACGGCGCACGTCCTCTCAAGAGATTGATCCAAAATAAGATTTTGACACCTGTGGCAAAGTTGCTCATAAGTCAGGAAGTTGGAGCTGGGGGAAAGATTGTGGTGACTGCTAAAGCCGCCGCCCTCGGAGCAAATGGAGAAATTAGTAATGCCGGTGAATTCGTCTTTACCGCGCAAAAAGGTGAGGCTTCACGTCGCCGCCGCAAGAGTGGTAGTTCTGTGATGGTTGGGGCGGAGGAGTTGATGAAAAACGAATAGGTGGACGATTTTTCAAATGTCCATATAAATGGAAAACCCGCCTGAACGACACGGCGAGTTCGCCATGACCTTTCAAACGAGTTAATTTTTTCCGCGACCAACATTTGCCCAGCTATCTTCGGCCCCAATGCCTTCGTCAGCGATTCCGTAGTGGCGGCGTATTTCAGGTTTAATTTCCACAAGCCCTCCAGAAACGATTACATCTTCAATCCTGAAAGCAAAGGACTTATTTTTCCTGGGAAAGCCTTGGCTCTTCCACCAATTTGCCGCATCCATATGTGTTTGGGCCAAAATATCAATAGCTTGCTTTTGATCGACACAGTAGCGGGGGGTTCCTTTTTTAAGTTTTTTTCGAGTAAGAACACCTCTCGCATTTATATCCTGGATGGATATTACCGGAAGAACAATACCAATCCATGAACTTCTGACCCAAAGTGGCGCTTCACCATCTGGGGTGTTGGCGATTACAATCCAACCTGTTAATCCTTGGTACATAATAGAGTCTCCTTTCTTTTCTGTAATACAATCTATCACACCCTTGTTCTAAAGCCAAAATCTGCTAAACTCATAGTCATGCGCAGGTGGCAGAGCGGTCAATTGCAATAGACTGTAAATCTATCGCCCTATGGGCTACGCAGGTTCAAATCCTGCCCTGCGCACAGCTAAAATAGCCCTATAAGAGGGCTATTTTGTTTAGCTGATAGATCTTTATCACTATACACACTTCAATAGACTAGTATCTGTAATAAGATGTTACAATATTCACTATATTATTTAATGATAATTTAATGTCAGAACAACCTCCACAATTAGAAAACCAGGGTGAGGTGCTAACGGATTCAATAAAGAGCACAATCGATTTTGTTCAATATGTTGAGAGTCACAATTTTGGAGATTACAAAAAATATGCATTGGATCTCGCTTCACTTCTTAATAGTCCAGACTTAGAAGTAAATGGCGACGAATCTAAAGCTGATACCAGAACTACTGTATTCAATCGTTTTTGTACCGCTTGTGCCAAGGCTGGAGTGGAAACCCCACCACTAGAAGAGGGACTCTTTATGCCGTTTGTTCCAGAGGATTATAATTCTGGAGATATTAAACCGAAAACAAAACAAGTTTTAAAGATTAAAAACGATGTCGAATCCCAAACTAGAGAGATGGAAGATGTTAATGCAAAAAAGGAAATTGATACCTTGACTGAGTTTATGCTTTTATTTGCTGAAAAATTTGATTTACAGGATAGTTTTGATGGTATTTCGTCAAGGGAAATAGTTGCTCATCTAAATAAAAAATTAACAGAAAAAGGAATGAAGCCAGCTAGACCTGATTATCTTAAGCTTGAATTTAAAACGAGGGCAAAAGAACAAGCACCTAGTAAACCAATTAAGTTACTTATTGTCGATGACAACTTTGAAGAAATAGTAAATTCTTACTTAGGTGCAGCTGGTTGGCCTGACGTAACAATCGAATACTTACGTTGCGAAAGGGATTATAGTGATAAGTCTAGCAATGAAAAGAAGATTTCAAATTTGATTGAGAAAATACTCGCCACTTCTGCAGATGTCATCTTGATGGATCAGGGTATCGGAGATGGAATTAACGGTAGTGATATTCTAAAATCTATGAATATTGATCCTAGAGCTGCAAAAATCAAAAAAGTTGCAAATACTGGTGGCAATGATGACGATCTTCGGGCACAAGGGGCGTTTCGCAATTTTGAAAAGGGTAGAGGTAGGGTCGATGGTCTAAGAAGTGCAATAAAAAGTATATAATATTGTTTGAATTAAACCTACTCAACCACAACCCTCCTTAGGTGTGATGGAATTTTGACGATGACCTCGTAGGGGATAGTGCCACACGTTTTCGCGATGTTAGCCACTGAATTGTCGTCGCTAAGGTTCTTACTTATTACAGTAACTTTATTTTCTATCTTAACTTCTGGCATTGCTGAAACATCTATACTAGTAATATTCATACTGATTCGTCCGACTATGGGGCACTTTTTTTGCGCCTGCACATTCATTTCCACAAGCACATTTCCAATATTCGACAAACGTCTATCCAGCCCTTCAGAATATCCAATAGGTATGGTTGCTACGATCATGTCCTTCTTCGCAACAAACGAGTCTCCATAGCCAACTCTCTCGCCAGATTTAACCAATCTTTTACTAGATATAACAGTTTTGACTTCCAAAACCGGTTTCATATTTACTTTCTCTATCAAACTTGGATTTTGAGATAAGCCATATAATCCTATTCCAAGCCTAGAGACATTTGCATTTATTTCTTTTGAAAATACATGTCCATCTGTGTTACTGAGGTGAACATATTTGAGGTCTGGAAATTCGTGCTTGAAAATCTTGATGACTTTATTCCAAACAACTATTTGAGATTCTGTGTAAGACTCATCTGGGTTGTCGGCATCACTCAGGTGGGAACAAATACCTTCTAGAATGATTGTCGGACTTTGTCTTATGATCTTTATTGCTTCATCGATCTCGCTTACCAAAACTCCTTGTCTATGCATGCCGGTGTCTATTTTGAGATGAATTCTATGAGCCTTTTTTGATCTTGGAAGGAAGGCCATCATCTGACCAGTGTCGCCTCCAGATTCCCAGTCCCATGGAGCATAACGTATTTCTTGAACCTGCTTCAACATTTCCAAACTGGTTATGGTGAAGGCTGTATGCATTCCTCTTGAGCGGCGAATAGTTTCTGGTCTAGTATAGCCGATGATAAGTACAGGCGTCTTTATCCTGATATCACGAAGTATGGTCGCCTCATAATATGAGTCGACGACGAAGAAGGGGATGCGTTTGCCTCTATCTGGACCATATGCCCAATTTTCTTTTTCCAAAATGTCTGCAACCTCCACAATTCCGTGTCCGTATGCATTTGCTTTCAGAACTGGAGCAACGAGGCCAGGGGAGATCTTTCTGAACTCATTTAAGTTGTGAATGAGGCACGATTTAGATATCTCTACTGTTATAAGTGGATCATATGGAAAACGACGATTGTG
>CAIPWS010000078.1 GCA_903868845.1 uncultured bacterium | reverse complement strand
GCAACCAAGGAGACCATGAAATGGACAGATGGTAAGGATTATCCAGTATTTCATGTTGAAATCTCTAGTGCTTCACACCCTTTCTATACAAACCAAGAGAAGACTATCGATACAGCAGGCCGTGTTGAGAAGTTCAAGAGCCGCCAAGCAAAACAGGTCGTCAAGACCAAGGCGGTCAAATAATGGACCTAGAAAAATACAAAAATAACCCAAAGACTTCTTTTTTGGCTGGAATGTATGAGAAGGCTGAACGCGATGCTGCGGATCTGAATGCCACAGTCGCGAAAGATCCTTCTTACAAAGAATTGGCTGAAAGTGAGTTGGCAGATTTGGATAGTCAGAAAAAAGAACTCCTTAAACAAATGGATGCTATTTTGGCTGCCGATGTCGAAGAAGAAGAGATGCCAAAGGAAATCATTCTAGAAGTTCGTGCCGGTGCTGGGGGTGATGAAGCGGCCTTGTTCGCATTTGAACTTGTGGAAATGTACCGTCGTTACTCTGAAGCACGTGGCTGGTCTGCTCGCGTTACAGAAAAATCTGAAAATGAGATCGGTGGTTACAAAGATGCTTCACTCGAGATAAAAGGTGAAGGTGTTTATGAAGATCTACGCTGGGAAACTGGTGTGCACAGAGTTCAGCGCGTGCCTGAAACAGAGAAGGCCGGGCGTATTCACACCTCCACGATCACGATCGCTATCATGCCTATTCGCAAGAAATCTACTTTCGTTGTTAACCCTGCAGATTTGGAAATGGAATTCTCACGTGCCGGTGGTAAGGGCGGTCAAAACGTGAACAAGGTGGAGTCAGCTGTCCGTATCATTCACAAACCAACAGGACTCGATGTTCGTTCTACAGTTGAGCGTAGCCAAAACGCAAACCGTCAGCGTGCACTTATCTTGCTTACAGCACGTCTAGAAGCTAGACAGATCGAGGAAGATGCCAAGAAGTTTGCTGCGCATCGCAAGGGTCAGATAGGAACAGGTGACCGCTCTGAGAAGATCCGCACATACAATTTTCCACAGGATCGCGTCACTGACCATCGCATCAAGGAGTCTTGGCACAATATTCCAGGAATTCTCGAAGGTCGCATCCAGCCAATCATCGATGCTTTGCATGAATTTGAGAAGACAGGCGGCGCATCCGCCGAAGGGAAGACTAGTGGGGATGAAAGTGGGGCCGATGAATAATCGGTCCATAGTTGTTCTGCAGATTTGACGTTTGTGCTATATTTAATAAATGAATAAAAAGAATTTCGTATTTTGGAGGAAGTTGAGTGGAGACGAGGTTGCTGATAATTTTTCAGCAAAGCCAGAATATTTGCAGTTCTTCAGTAATTGTAGCGAGAGGTTCAATTTCAGGATCGCTAACAATAAAGAATCATATAAAGGTGGTGGCATTTTCGAAAACGTCTGTAGATATGAAAATTGGAAAATAGTTCCTGCTGAAAAAGAGTTTAAAGCTGATTTCGTATATCAGCGCATGAATCTTGCTGATAAGACTTTTGATAAAGCTGTTCCACTCGTCGATAGTATTGAATTCAAAGCTTGGTGTCCTGACAAATGGAATCAATACGAACTTTTGAAGGAATTTATGCCAGAATCTTTTCTTATAATGACTGAACAGGACTATGTTGATCAGCTCAGTTTGGTCAAGACAGACAAAGCCGTAATCAAACCTAGGAGAGGTCAAGAGGGTAAAGATATAACAGTTTTTGATAAGAAGAATCCTCCCAAGTTGAATAGCGAAATACTAACAAAGAAGGGGTATATTTTGCAGGAATATTGTGACACAGATGTGGATATGCAAGGTGTTGTAAACGGTATTCATGATATTAAGCTCATAACTATAGATGACAGTGTCTTTGCGAATTTGAGGACACCAGAGATTGATAAACAGTATTGCACCTATGATTCGCCTTATACAGAGATTCCACTCAGTAAATTGCCAAAGGAAGTATTGGAAATGCACAAAAGAGTTAAAGCTAAAGTCGATTCATTGCATCCAAATCAGCTCTATACTGTAGATGTTGGAATGACGAAGAATGGTCCAATAGTTTTTGAGCTCAATAGTCATACAGCTTTTCCTTATACTCATTTCGCATACGCAGATGATTTCATCCAGGCTTTCATGAAGCATATGGAAAATTTGAGTCAGTGATGTGTTGTATGTCGGAAGCAAGTAAATTTGTTATAATTCTTCCATGAATAACAAACAAAAACCTTTACTTGAACTCCTGAAGGATATGGCGTTGCTTGCAGCGAAGTCTGAATTTTATTCAAAAAGGTTGAAATCTTTGAACCTTGATATAAACAATATTTCTTCTTTGGAAGAATTTAGTAAGTTACCTTTTATCACTTCTCCTGATATGCGTGAACATAGCAAGACGTTTCCGGCAATTCCTAGAGAAGAAATTGCAGCATTGTTTGCAAGCGGGGGAACAACAGGAAAGCCTAAAATCATGTATTGGACTGAAGAAGGTCTAGATGAGTCTGCTAAATATGTGGGACTTCATATAGATAGATTTTTTAATATACGTGGAAAACTTTGCATACTGATAGTTCCTGGAGATAATTTGGCTATAGTCGGAACCATTATGCGCCGTGCCTTTTATAGTGTTGGCGGCATGACAGCTATGATGGGTCTCATGTCAAATCATGATCAGAAAAAAGAACTTATAGATGTAATGAAAGAAGAGAATCCTTATTTTATGATGGGAAATCCAGCTAGATTGGTTTCCTTTTTGAATGATTGCAAGGCAGAAGGTGTTGATCCGAAATCTTTTGGTTTAAAATATATCATGAGCACGTCAGAAGTTTTACAGGCTAAGTTGAAGAGATTTCTTGAAGAATCATATGGTGCAAAGATCATTCAGCAAGCTGGCATGACAGAAGTATCTGGAATAGGTATAGAGTGTTCCGAATTTGACGGTATGCATATATTGGAAGATGCGGTGTATGTTGAAGTTGTAGACCCTGTTTCAGGTAAACCTATTAAAGAAGGGGTTGGTGAAGTAGTAGTCAGTAACCTCGTCAATACTGCATATCCTCTTGTAAGGTATCAGACAGAGGACTTGGCGCGCATAACATATCTGCCATGCAGGTGCGGTCTTACTACTCCAAGACTTTGGTATAAATGCAGAACCAGTGAGTCTATAGATATTGAAGGTCAGAAAATATATGCATATCAAATAGATGAGGTGTTAAATACCATGCCACACCTATCTTCTCATTTTAGTTTGAAAGTTAGTCATGTAAATGGTCTGAATAATATATTAATTCAGGTTGAATCAGATTCAAAAGAACATACAAAAATAAATGAAACTCAAGTCAAGGATTCACTTAATAAAGCTATTCCACATTTATCTGATGCAGAAAAAGCTGGAAAGATTTCGATTGATATAAAATTAATAAAAATTGAAACACTTCCAAGAACACCAAGAGGTAAAGTTTCAAATAGGATAGTTGATGAGAGAGTATGGTATAAACAGCAAGCCCCGCAACCAGATGGTCAGCGGGGCGAAATATTTTAGGTCCTTTCTAGACCGAAGTTGCTACGACTTGGATTTTTGCAAGTTCGAGCGCTCGTCGCTCTGCACGCCGTGCCAATAGGGCGAGGATTGCAGCACAGACGGCTCCTCGAGCGTTACTAAACATTGCTAGGTTTTGGCCTGTTGCATACGAGATGTAAAAGGCCATCCCGGTAGACAAGGAAATGCATCCCCATGTCATCAACGACTCACTGTTGCTTTTGGCTAACCGGAACTTCTGTGCTGTCACAGAGTAACCGATTAACATTAGCACTTGGGTCATCCAGAATGGAATATCCCCAGTAAGTCCCAGTCCCCACACGATCACAACCCAGAGGGCTGCAATAGCTGCAGAGACACACAGGCAAAACTTCTGGAACTTATTAAGCAACAGCTTCTTTCCGCGCTTAATGTGCAATACTGTGAGCACAAGCAAGATTGGAATTGCGGTGCCAGCCGATGCTAGTCCACCAATGTTGCCAATCAGACTGTGCTTCTTGGTTGTCCAATATGTCGCAAAGCTCAACGTGAGCGTCACGCTTAGGATGATCCAAGAGGCAAGTACCGGCTTGACCTTCTTGTCAAGAATCGCCTGCCAGACGTACCAACCTGATCCGAAGATCATGATGATCGTCGACACAACAGCTACAATTACTTTCGAATCCATAATGACCTCCTAGTCATTTGTGCCTTGTAAGGCGTTATGTTCGGTCGTTAAATCAAGGAACTACTAACTCGCTGGTAGTATTATAGCACGTTCAGCACCACTCTGTCAAATCCAATTAATATAAAAAACAGCGGCCTCGATGATTTTTCACCAGGCCGCCAGACCATTCAATATTATAGAATGGTGAACTTTACGTTATTTACCGAGTAGTATCAATGGTCACGAGATCCTTCTTGAGCTCACGTCGATGGCCATCGACTTGTCCTTTGATCCACTCAGACACTGTCGTCCCGTGCGGGACTTTGTAGATGATCAAGGCATTTGTCTTCGTGAAGTGTGAGACGATGTACCTAACACGGTCTTTCTGTTCCTTGAGAGTCCCCTTAAGAACCTCTTTGATGGACCAATTGTTCCCGACGATTTTGCTCTCGTCTTTTCGGACATCTGTCTTCTCCACAATTGGACCAAAGAACAAATATTTGCGTTGCATGTATTTTTCCTCGAAATACACATAATCGACTTGGACGCCGACTTCGTCGACAAAATAGATGATCTCGTTCCAGTACTCATCTGTCTCATAGCCAACTACTTCACTGATATGCAACGCACGATAGTCCAGTAATTCAGGGAAAAGACCTGACACGTAGACTTGATGCACTTCGTAGTTGTCCGTGAAATTGATTGCCCACGGAAACTGTTTGAAGAATACGTCTAGTTTTGTTTGAGGCATTTCAGTCTGGATTCCTGCTCTGAGCAAGGCCTTTTGTGTAACATTATTCACGATCAACTTTCTGATTGACTCATACCAAATCACCAATTAGCTGATTCCGCGTCACGCGGGATCGGTCTAACCGTCTTTTATGGAATCCTATAGCCACGTCACGTGGTTAAGAATGTAATATGTTAATGAGCCCACCTACCTCAGTAGTATCATACTAATATGACAATGTCAATGTATATTGAATTGTTTATAAACACAGCCATATTATAAACAGAAAATCCACCGAGCAAACAGATGGTTTTCTGCTTACTTCAGTGGATTGCGATTTCTTTGCTCTCTAAATAACACATACAACGCTACGACAACCTGTGCTATTTGGAAGTCAGCAAATATATGCTGATGCTTTTTGAAGGCGACGACGACTGTGAGCGTATTTGCTACTGCATACAAGATCCAGCCGGCTCTCACTTTTCCGTGGGTTAACACGTAAGTGCCGATCAGGATACCGATCGCACTGGCTAGTTCAATCAGGGTTAGTACACCCATGAACGCCGAGTATGCCATGACCACCATGACTATTGCCGATACGATCTGGATGGTCAATTCAACCAATGGTCTCTTGGCTCCTTTCTTCAAGTAGCCGTAAGTCATCAGCACTACCATTCCGATATCTAACACCATGTATACCAACAAGTGAAGTCGGTAGAAGTAACAGACTGCCAACAGGCAACCGATAGCACCCCACAGCCAGCCGGTTTTTTCACCAGCGGCGAGGAATACTTTGTTGAGCAAGAACAACACTGATACCACAATCTGCAGTACCAGCAACGACGTAACGAAATGCAGTACCAGGATTTGCAGTTCATGCAACATAGCATCCCTCCTTTCTGGGAAATATGCGATTGTCAAAATTCAGACGTTTCGAACCTCCTACAATTATAGCACGTTTGAAGCCATGATGTCAATCCAAGTAAGAGGCCGCCAAGCTAGCCTACGAAACCCCCAGTAAACTTGCGCTTTTTGGCGCTATTTGATAAGCTTCGTCCTACATTATGTCAACAGAAAAAACCACTTCAGCAGCGGCAACTACCTCTATTGAGGCTATGTTTGCAGCCGGAACCCACTTCGGCCTTGGCCGATCTCGCCGTAACCCTACGATAGCACCATTTATTTTCGGAACGAAAAATACAACAGACCTCTTCGATCTAGAAAAGACAAAGCCAATACTCGAAACAGCAAAGGAGTTTGTTGCGAAGCTTGCAAGCGAAGGTAAGACAATCATATTCGTCGGAGGCAAGCGTGAAGCTTCAACAATTGTGAAGAATGCAGCCATGTCTCTCAACCTTCCTTACGTTGACGGTCGCTGGATCGGTGGTACATTTACAAACTTCCCACAGATCAGAAAGCGTATCGATCGTTATGAAAAGATAGTTTCTGACCGCGAGAAGGGTGAACTTTTGAAGTATACGAAGCGTGAGCGCATGCTCATCGGAAAGGAAGTCGAGAAACTCGAGCGCATGTTCTACGGAATAGTTTCATCTAAGAAGCTCCCAGATGCAGTCTTCGTTATCGACCCTCGCCGTGAGCACAATGCAGTCAAAGAAGCTCAGGATATGGGTGTTCCAGTTATTGCTCTCGCTAACTCAGATTGCGATATTTCAGATATAGAATTTCCTATCATTGGAAATGACGGCTCAAGACAGAGCATTCAGTTCTTCGTCGAACAGATCTCCAAGGCATATCAGGCAGGTAAGAAGCTCGTGAAGGCTGCTCCAGCTCCACAGGTTTAAGTTCGGTGTCTCGTTTCATTTTATTATCAGTTCTTTTAATTAAATAAAAAAATGTCAGCAACTATCACCACAGAACAAGTCAAATCTCTCAGAGATCAAACAGGAATATCTGTTATGCAATGTAAAAAGGCACTTGAAGAGGCGGGTGGCGACATGGAAAAGGCTATAGTTATCCTTCGCAAAAAAAGCGGGGAACTTTCTGCTAAAAAGGGAGATAGAACATTTAAGGCTGGTATCGTACAGGCATATATTCACGCAAATGGCACAGTAGGTACTATCCTAGAGCTCAACTGCGAATCTGATTTCGTTTCAAACAATGAAGAGTTCAAGACTATGGCACGCGACATTGCTATGCATGCTACAGCTACAAATCCAAAGTTCATCACTTCTGCTGAGATCACTGAGGCTGACAAGAAGACAGCTCGTGAGGTTTTCATGAAAGAAGTAGAAGGAAAGCCTGAGGCAATGAAGGAGAAGATTCTTCAGGGTAAACTCGATACATATTTTGCTGAGATGGTTTTGGTCAATCAACCTTTCATAAAGAATCCTGATATGACTATTCAGAATCTTATAGATGCTGCTGTACAGAAATTTGGTGAGAAGATGGCTGTTGGCCGCTTCAAGCGCTTCAAGGTGCTAGAGAACTAAAGTAGCGCGGAGAGCCGCGTATTATGTATACAACTATCACAATTTTTTATATCTCGCTCATAGGCATCA
Organism: uncultured bacterium; assembly: GCA_903868845.1. Lineage (GTDB taxonomy): Bacteria > Patescibacteriota > Minisyncoccia > Phycocordibacterales > PALSA-1337 > C7867-002. The sequence goes on along the minus strand of CAIPWS010000078.1, from coordinate 3,133 downwards.
TCGCGATGATCTTGCTTAAGCGTCGCGAGGTTTTGACTGGACATGAAAGTATAGTATCTAGACTTGGTGAAGGTAGTGATCATATCTTTGCCGCATTTTTCGGTGGAATACGCCGTGGAATTTCTTATATAAATAAACATACTTTTATCGCTCTCGCTCAATGGGTCGCATTCCATGTACTTGTCCATGTGAGAAAAGTTTATGTAGAGATAAAGCATCTTTGGCTGAAGAATACACACACTAGGAAGGTGCTCGATATGGTTCGTGGAAAAGGAGAGGTGAAGAAGCATGGGGCTTCGTTTTATTTGAGGAGGATTTCTGGGGAGGAGAAGAAGTAGAAAAGTAGAAAGTTAAAAGAGAAAAGTTAAAAGTGGAAAAGGGAAAGGGGAAAGTGGCGGCTGGCTTTTTTGCTTGTTTTGGGTTATATTTTAGCGCGTTAGCACTTTTGGTAGTAATGCCGCCTTAGCTCAGTTGGTAGAGCAACGCTTTTGTAAAGCGAAGGTCCCCAGTTCAAGCCTGGGAGGCGGCTCAGTTAAGTTAGTTACTTGTAGGCGTTAGGGAGCCGAAGGGGGTGGTGTGTCGGGGGGATGAATCGATGTGTCGGGAGGACATATGTATTTTTAGACCTTTAGCAAAGTGACCATTTTGTGGTCACTTTGTCAGAGGTGCTTAGGGAGACGTGTCAGTGCCGACAGGTATGTCGTTTTAAAAGACGTGTTTATTCACATTTGAAATTTGGAATGGCTTAACCAGGCCATTCCATTTTATCAATGTTGATAAGTGGTCGTTTTTAAAAACATGTGCTGCCCCCGCCGGCACACACTATTTACCAGCATATGAAAATTGAGCCTTCTGATGGCCTAATTTCCATATATGCTCACGGAGCATGCGCCCCTCCGCACACAAACCCAACCCTACTTCTGCACCTGGTACACAACCTCACAAAAAGTTGGGACCTTGAATAGACCCTTACAGCGATCCTTCATCCACTCGGTACTTACAGACACAAGCTCACTACCCATAGCTTTCACCTGTGAACCGTATGACCTTATAGCATTTTCCTTGGCCTTCACCGTCTCATCTGTGAGTGGAATATAGATAGGTGAATATGAAAATTGAGGAGCATCATTTTTGAGAGACTTCGTCAAATCCATCTTTGCAGAGTCGACTCTCGACACATTTGCATTTTTTACATAAGGGAAATCTTCATATATGAAGAAGGTGACTATTCCTCGAGGCTTGTATTCAGAGATAGCATCGATATAAGCATCGTGGAGTATTGTGTGATCTACGTGGCCAATCTTTGCAGAAAATATAGCCGGACCATAAACCTCCATAGTAGAAGTACTTGTATCATAGTTACGAATGAGCTTGATAATGTCACTCTTGATCTGATTTTGTAGAGTAGAAGTAGCCACGGAACCATCGCGATATTCATGATCCAAATATCCCATATTCAATGTTTTGGAATGTAAAATATTTGCCGCGTATTCATTTTCACTGGCCCTGCTTTCCATAGCTTGCGTACTATCGTTGAAACCAGACTTAGCATCCCAAACTGTAGCTATGGGAGTTTTGGGCATACCAGTGAAAACTGTTGCGATGACAGGCGAATTATCTGTATGCGTAGATCTGGCTATAAGACCACCTACTGACAAGGCCGCATCATCTAGATGAGGAGACAAAACCAAGCGCACGCGATCTGTACCCATCTTGGGATTTATAGATATAAGATCTTCAAGAGAATGAAAGCCTTGATAAGCAACTTTGTCTATGACAAGAGCCGGCATATCGTCTGAGACTTTATTTATATCAGCCAAAGTTTTTACAGCTGGAACATCGACTGAAAAATCGAAAGAGTATATTCTTACGTTGTCTGGATGATGTTTCAGAAGGTAATTGAGGACATCGCCTTGCTTATCACAGTCAGAACAATCCGGCTTATAGAAATACAAAATCGTAATAGGTTTCAGAGGACATTTGGTTGCAGAACTTATAAGCATGTAGTTTTTTATTTGGAGCAAATAATAATACTGCTTCAGGCTCATGAAGTCCGCATCTTTGCTGTGACCGGTAGATTCCATGAATGACAATCTGTTTCCAATATCCGCCAATTGACTATCTAGATCTGAGTTGAATATGTCTTCACAATTTGCATTTCGGAGTAGATTGAACTGAGTTTCAGAAGAAAGAATACTGAGAGAGATATTGTCTTGTAGCGAACGAATATTATTTAGGCGAGCATTGTCTATTAGGATACTTATAGCTATAGTTGTGCCAAAAATGACGGCAGTTATAGCGAAGGTTACTAGGTATTTTTTCCATTCTCTAAATGACATATATTTATCTCCACATTGCTTGTTTGCTTGTAAATAGGTTGTATACAGACCGTATAAGCCATATTGGGGCCACCACGGTGTATAGGGCAGCATACCACAAGAAATCGGTTACTTTGGGCCATTTTGCCTTGGAAAGCTTGGCACCTATCAGGATGAAGCATATCACTATTCCAAGCGATATAACGCTTCCGAAGAGGATAGGTGAGGTGTGGATGAAGAACCAGTTCCATGAATGTATGTTTATGCCAGTCCATTCGAACATTCTTGTACCTATTGCCTCGAAACGCAAAATAGAAATATAGAAATAATGCCAGACGTCATATGCCCAACCCGTCAAAACGAAGACGACACCGGCCGTAGATATGATGAGGATTGGCAAAACCAAGGCACCCAAGTGACCATGTTTTGTTTTGAAAAAGAGGCGCTTATAATCGCGGAGATTTTGCAATGTTCCAGAAGTCCAACGAACTCTTTGTTTGTAAAGTTTTGGAATAGTACGTGGCGAAGATGTGTGGACGACCGCGTCGTTTGCACAAACAATTTTGCAACCGAAGGATTGGAGGCGCATAGCCATTTCCATATCTTCAGTGTTGTGTGCCTTTCTGTAGTTGCCAACTTTTTCGAAAACAGATTTTCTAAAGATCGAAAATGGTCCAGGTGTCACATAAAGGGAATTGAGTTCAGCAAGGATACTCCTCCAGAAAACTCCAAGAGTGTATTCGACTTTCTGCATCTTCTGAACAGGTGTACTTGGCTTGTATATATGCAATGAAGGCACTACAGCCATGACCTCT
>CAIPWS010000077.1 GCA_903868845.1 uncultured bacterium | reverse complement strand
TTTACACTTGGCGGAGCCTTTGGTGGCATGGTCAGTTCTGGACTGTATCAGGTCGGTGTCGTTGGAAGTGGTGCTGGTGGTATCAACAGCAATCGAATCGGCTTTACATTCAATGCTCCTCAATAGAATTATTTCGCCACATTAGTATAAACAGAGAGACCCAGGCGGATAATCGTTTGGGTCTTTCTTTTGTCTGGTTGAGTTGTGTCTACCACGTTTTTACTATCCCGAACCAATTTAGGTCTGTTATACTCATTAATGAGGTTCTAACATCATACAGTGCCCGCAGCAATGACTTTTTTACACGGCATTTGCCGTGTAAAAAAGGCATAGATACGGAGACGAAGGATGAGAACGCCGGAGTGTACGAAGCGAATGAAATGAGCGAAGTCTGGAGCGAGCACGCGACAGGCGCGAGGCGGTGGCTAGCCCGAATGAGCGGGTAGCGAATGAGAGGCGAAGCCGAATCCAAGTCCCGCAGCCATCAAGTCTTTTGTATTTACAGACCAAGGCATGTTAGGAAAAATAAGGTTTGTTTGGAAAATTTAGAATAGTGTACTAGACCTGTCAGAATCGATTTCTATGTTTTGAGCCGCAGTTTCAGTTCGAGACCTAAGTGGGGTCAAAACTTTATTTGAGCTTTTTCAAAAATTCAATATCTTGCGTATCTATTAAATTCTCTGGTAGATCATTGAAAGGAAACCATTTCCATTCCTTGAATTTTTCTGGTTCCATAAGCCTAGGCTCACCAGAAATCTTACATTCTACAAAATAAACTCTGTCACCGTTTTTTACTCCGTCTTTCTGCCCGATTACTCTTATTGGGGTAATTTCTGATACACCAATTTCTTCTGCAATTTCTCTTTTTAAAGAGTCGATTAAAGTCTCATCAAGCTGTCCTCGGCCACCAGGATATGTCCAAACAGGCTTATATTTAATATATTCCCTGAGTCCCATTAGTACTTTGTTTTCTTTTCTAATAAAGGCAAAAACACAGAGTTGTTCCGGAGTAATCTTAAATTTTGAAAGAAGGTATTTTATGTTCAGTGGATTTGCAAGCATTTGAATACTCGGAAGCCGATTTGGTCTTTTTCGCTCATAACCGTAATAGGAGCCGAATTTTGACTGGAGAATACCAATGTAATATTTCATGCTTCCTTTGAAATATCTAGCAGTATTATGTAGATCAGAATAATTCAGAAATATTTTCCCACTTTGATTATCTATATCTTCATCATAATAACTATCCTTCCATGAATCCATGTATACCTTTTTGTGAATTTCCTTTTTCTCGCTATTCCTTTGGCGGATGGACATTGTGGCAAAATGAAAATGCTCAACAAATGCCTTCTTGCAATCAATGATTGAATATCCAGCTTTCCATAGTTTTAAAGACAAATCACCATCTCCATAATAAAAAGGATATTTTTCTTCTTCACAATACCCGATGTTTTCCAATGCGTTTTTAAGATACATCCCATGATTTATGGACAGCTTGTGACCCAGAGTTTGTCTAACATAGTACATTTTTTCGTAAGGTAGGTTTCTCCAATAGAATGCGATACCGCCAACTTTATTTCCAGCGATAAGTTCATCTTCAAAAAGGTTGTACGCATTCATTACCGAATTAGGAACAAGCAGACAATCATCTGAAATCATTACAATGTATTTTCCGTGACATGCACGAAAAGCAATGTTCATATAGTAGCCCCAACTTTTCTTATCAATTTTTTGTCCCTGCCAATAACCATTATTGTGTTGAACAATTGTAATTATATCTTTCTGCGAAGTGAGATATTTAATACTGCCGTCAGATGATCCTCCATCAATAACGACTATTTCATAAGGGACCGTTATTCCATTTTCTCTAATAGTACGAACAGCCTTTTTCAAGAAAGGCTTTCGATTGTAGCTTCCAAGCACGATTGAAATGGTTGGTTTTTTCTGCATATATGATTCGTAATTCTAGTACTGATCACTATAGCAAAACCCTTGATATATTTCAATATTTATTGTATGGTTCTCTCTAGAAAGGAGGGTTATCAAATGAGACTCATTGATAGTTCGAATACTTGGGACTGTATCCCGAGTGATGTTTTGGTTTTGATAAGGCACGGCATCGACGTTCCTATTCTTTCGCAAGACTTGAATCAACCGCTTATCGAGGAAACCAAGCCTGACATCAGGACCTTAAGCAAGCAGTTGATCAGGCTTTGTGGACGCATTGGAACAGCTCGGATCGTTCTTAGACACAGCAACCGCCTTCGCGCAATTCAGACAGCGTCCATTATCGCTGAGGAACTCTTTGCTATAGACATGCCGACTGAGATTATGGAAACCTCCGGTGTACGAGAAATCTACCAAGGCGAATTCATGATCAAGGACCTTGTCACTGACACTGAGTATAAGCCTCTGGTAGACGCATGGTATGCGTGGCAAAAGAAACTTGATGCATGTGAACTGCTTTACCGTTTCGGAGACCCGCTTACAGATAATTATGGAAAAGCGGAATTTCCTGAACTTGTAGGATGGTTCAAGGGATTTGGAGAGCACCAGGGAGATTTCTCCTTACGGCTCTACAGCATGCTGAAAGAAGTCTTTGAAAAGCCAGGCGTTGATTTACAAGTCATTGTCGGACACCAAGCGTCTTGTTCAAGAATACAGAGAATTATCAGTGCTGCTTCGCAACTAAAGAGCGCTAATGATTTCATGCCTGGAGAGTTTGTGAAATTCCTTGAGAAGAAAGGCTCGAGGATCACGATCGATCCGGCGTGCGGCGTTGCACTGAGAAAGCCAAACCAAGACCTCATCGTTTCGGTGCTCGAAAAGGAGATTAAATACCTCATGAGTATCGTCTAAGGACCCTGTGAAAACAGGGTCCTTTTTGCTATAATCTAGTCAAATTATGGAAAAATACAAACTTACAGAAATAAAAGATAAAAATGATTATAAAATTACTTACATTTGGCATCCTGGTGTAATTCCAGAAGGTATCCCAGTTCAGCAGGTATACGGGTTTTGCAGCACAAAAGATAACCTAGTCACTCTTGTTCGAGAGAAGGACGACACGAGATTCACTCCTCCTGGAGGCGGTGCAGAGAAAGGAGAAACTGCACTTGAGACATTGCATCGAGAGTTTATGGAAGAGGCACAGTTCGTACCTGAGGACATCAAGTTGCTTGGGTCGTTGGAAGTAATTAATCCTAGAGCTGAAGAAGAAATCCAAAAGCATAATTTGCAAGTCAGGTTTGCTTGCAAGATCGGTCCACTAGATCAGTTTGTTCCACTTAGGGATAACGAAACCGAGCAAAGAATATTTGTTTACTACAAGGACCTACCAGAATACATTGGCTTTATCAACAAATATACAAGCGGCAAAATCCAATATGATATGTATTGCGATTATGTTGAAGGAAAGCTCGAACTATGAGAATAGCGATTATTCAGCCAAGAACATCATATCATGTTGCTGGATCAGAGAAAGTCTCACTAAAACATGCAGAGTATCTTTCTAAGATTGGACATACGATAGATTTTTATACTTCTACTCCCGAAGGTCTTGAGGAGACTTTTTTGTTTAAGGAATTTGTAGGAAAGAAATTGGATAAAATAAACATGCTTCGATTTGATATAAGCAATTCAGTTCCGGGTCTATACGAGCAAAAACCAGATACCGATCACGTAAGGTGGGTTATGGAATCTCTTGCTTTTGACGAGAAAATATTCGAAGCGATAAACAAAGACAAGCCCGACATTATTTTGTCGTACTATCTGCCAGACTGTCTTTTTAAGCCAGCTGGTGTACCGAACGTGCTGTATCTTTCTGGATATCCTTCTAAGCCAGTACCTTGGTACAAGTCATTCATCAAATTTTGTACTGCAACTATTTCAATTAGTTCAATTGTCTCTGAGAAATGGTCCGAATATTTACAGGACAACTCTCTCAAATATTCCCTCGGCACAGGGGTTGATTATCCCTTGATGATTCAAGAGAAAATACAACCAAAAGCTAAATATAATCTTGTCTTTGCAGGAAGATTAATCGAGAGAAAAGGAATCATGACTCTTATTGATGCCTTTAAACAAGTTACGGCTGAGCATGCTGATATCCATTTATGGGTATTGGGCGATGGAGAGCTTAAAGACGTTGCACAACAGAAGATTTCGTATTTTGGTATGACGGAGAAAGTATCAATGCTTGGCTTAGTAAACAATCCACACGATTATTTTGCCATGGCTGATATCTGTGTTTTTCCTTCCCATCAAGGGGACGGATTGATGGGTACAGTGCTTGAATCTATGGCAGCAGGAAAACCTGCGATTACAACGACCGACAACGGTAATGAGGATGTAATAGAAAATGGCAAAAATGGAATTCTGATAAAACCCAACGATGAACAAGATCTTAAATGGGCAATTATAGATTTAATTGCCAATGTTGATAAACGAAAACTGCTTGGAGAAAACGCAAAAAAGTTTATTGCCGAGCATGTTGCCTGGGAAAAGAACGTTGAGAAACTTTCTAAAATATTAGAAGATGCAGTTAAAAAATTAGATTCGTGAAATTTAGCCCCCCCTGAGACTCGAACAAAAAAGAGTATAATTAGCAACATATAATATTTAGTGACATTCCTAGATTACCAGCAAATTTCCACAAATTGAAATATTTTCACCGTCCAGACGGCTTTATCTTATGAATAAAAAAATAATTATCATTGCGTCTGTTATTATAGTATTTGTCATAATTATCGTTACGTGGCTTGTATACTCATTGTCGACTGTATCTGTCAGTAAATCAGCAAATAGTCTGGAAAATTCTTCCTACATAATTGAAAATCAGAAAGTGACATTGGTTAATGGAATATCGGAGATTACCATTCCTGGATCTGCAGAAAAGATAATCACTCGATATTTTGGTAATGCGGTGACGTCTGATTTGAATGGCGATGGTAGGCCAGACAGTGCTTTTATTTTGACTCAGAATACTGGTGGCAGTGGTACTTTTTATTACGTTGTGGCGGCTCTGAATACACCAAATGGATACATCGGCTAACAAGGTCTTCTACTTGGTGATCGTATTGCTCCACAAACAACTGAGATGTCGCAGAACCCAATGACCCCAAAAGTTATAGTTGTGAATTATGCCGATCGTGCTCCAGGAGAAAGTTTTGTTACTCCTCCGTCGGTAGGTAAAAGTCTCTGGTTACTGCTCGATCCAAAGACTATGCAATTCGGCGAAGTGGCACAGAATTTTGAAGGCGAGACCAATCCAGCCATGATGACGCTCGGTATGAAGACGTGGAATTGGATCGATACGATATATAACAACGGCTCAACAACAGTTCCTCGAGTTCAAAATAGATTCACTCTAACTTTCAACACATCGAATACCTTCTCTGCTACAACTGATTGTAATGGTGCTGGTGGGGAATATGTAGTAAATGGCGGCATGATTACATTTACCAAGATGATGTCTACTCTTATGTATTGTGAAGGTTCTCAAGAGGCTGATTTTTCTAAGGACTTGGGTGCTGTACAGAGCTATCACTTTACTTCCAAAGGAGAATTGATTCTAGGATTGAAGTTTGACAGTGGATCAATGATATTCAAGTAGTATTATTTTAATGAAAGCCCTGGGCACTCAAGTCTCGTTGGGATTGTGCCTTCGGATATAACATCAAGGTGTACAATCTTGATGATGTGCTATTATTTAGGCACCCTTTATTTCACATGATCATACTACTTAACGGAACAATCAATGCTGGTAAGTCTACGGTCGCTAGGATCTTGGCTAAGAAGATCCCTAATATTGCTTTGCTTGAAATTGACACTCTTCGTTCTATGATTGACTGGATGCCGATAGATAAGGCAGTGCCAATAAATCTGGAAAATGCAATTTCTGTAATCAAGAATTTTTCTAAGAATGGTTTGGATGTAGTAGTTCCGTATCCACTGTCAGAAAAGAATTATCATTTCATGATGGATAATTTGAAGGATTTGAATAGTAAAATTTACACTTTCACTTTGTCACCAAAGATGGATAAGGCTCTAACCAATAGGGGTGAGAGAGAACTCGATGATTGGGAAAGAGAGAGGATTAAACATCATTATAAGATTGGAATCAACGCGCCGACCTTCGGCGAAGTCATAGACAATTCAAATCAGACGCCTGAAGAAACTGCTGAATGTATTATGTCAAAATTAATTTAAATATATGAATTACAATATTGATCTCAATGACAGACCGTTCAAAGCTATAAAGGCTGGAACAAAGAGAATTGAGACTAGAGTGCCAACAAGTTGGGATAAAACTCCATATGACAAGTTGAATGTTGGCGATACGATCACGTTTACCAATAATTCAGACAATGAGACGATGAGAGTGAATATTTTGGGTGTAAGAAATTATCCAGACGTCAGGTCTTTGCTTGAGGCAGAGGGAACAAGAAACACACTTTCCTCAGGACTTGGCATTGAAGAAGCTATAGAAAGATATAATACAGTTTTTGAAGAATATAGAGAGAACATACCTAAGTTTGGTATATATGCTATTGAGGTTAAGCTTGTTTAGTATTCGACAATCATTATATCGTGTGATAGTTTTGACTATAGAAGGGAGGTGAAGCATGAAGCATAGAATACTTTGTGTCTATAGTAATATAGATGAGGACGAAGAATTGGAGTATCTACCCCGTGGACCAAAAGTGGAGCTAGAAGGTCATGACGTAACAGTCGTCAGAACATTGATTGAAGCTCGGTGCATGCTGGAATTCTGTGATGGATTTTTTGAGTATGTATTGGCAGACAAAGATGTTCTAGTCGATGAAGATGCTGGAGATTATCGGGTTTCAGCGTCACTGATCCTTGATTATGAAGGTGGTCCGATCAAATGTTTAGGAATGTTTGTGCCAGCTGACGAAAATACTGTCTACGTAGAACTCCTAAAAGATGGTTCAGTTATGGTAGCAGATAAGACTTGCTGGACATTTACCGGTGAGAGAGATTGGAAGATGCTCCTAAACTTGGTAAAAAGAATAACGTCTGAGTTTACACGAGTCAAAATTAATGATGATTGATGGGGTACGGAGAGGGAAAATCCCTCCGTACCTCTTGTCGTATATGTGTTATTATGAAGCGACAAAATTAACAAAATGATGCCTACCACAATCATCACAGCTGGAGAAACATTCGCAGATATAGATGCTTTTGCATGCGCAGTTGCTTACTCAGAATTACTCAAACTTGAAGGTAAATCAAACGAAGTCGTTTTGCCGGGAGTTTTGAATAGTAGTATTACGCCAACTATTCTTTCGTGGAATATCAAATACCAGACCCAGCCAAGTTCTGCAGATTCTCCGGTTGTACTCGTCGACATTTCTGAACTAGTTCATGTTGCGAAATTTGTTAAACCAGAAAATATAGTCGAAGTGTATGATCATAGATTTGGTTTTCAAGATTTCTGGAATGAGAAGCTAGGTGATAATTCCCATGTCGAATATGTCGGTGCTTGTGCAACTCTCATATGGGATCAATATAAAAAGCGAGGATTTGAGAATAAGATAAGTCACGAAAGTGCCAATCTTCTTACTATTGCTATTCTCTCAAACACTTTGGACTTTGGATCAGCAGTAACTACAGAAAGGGATGTGAAAGCATATGACGAACTCAAGAAATATATAAATTTACCTACCGACTGGGCTAAGCAGTATTTCAGTGAAGTCGAAAAAGACATTTTTCATAATGTTGGCAATGCTATAGCAAACGACACGAAAACTCTCCACATAGAGAAAGTTCCTTTTCCTGTGGTCATGGGACAGTTGGAGCTTTGGGATGCTAGTTCATTTATAAAAGGTCACAAGGATGAGTTGAAAGCAGCTTTACAAAAGTTTGGACATCCAGACTGGTTTGTCAGTATTCCTTCTATTTCTGAAAAGAGAAATTATATGTACACAGAAAGTGAGAAGATCAAAGAACTTCTCAAAAAGATCATCAAGATTGATTTTGACGGAGATGTTGGAGTCACAGACAAACTCTGGTTGAGGAAAGAGATAAGGAAGAAGTTGTTGGAGATGATATAAAATATGAATAAGAAGAATGATCAAATTATTATATATAATACCGAGGATGGACGCATTAAAGTAAATGTTTATCTTGAAAATGATACGGTATGGCTTACTCAAGATCAGATGTCAGTACTTTTTGATAAGTCAAAATCTACTATAAACGAGCATATTCAAAATGTTTATGCTGAAAATGAGCTTATTTCCGAACAAACTATGAGAAAATTCGGAAATTCCGAACTTTCTAAAAAGACTACAAAACCAACGAACTATTACAATCTCGATGTAATTATTTCTGTTGGCTACCGAGTAAATTCAATTAGGGGTACTCAATTTCGCATTTGGGCAACCCAAAGATTGAAGGAGTATATAGTTAAGGGTTTCACTATGGATGATGATCGCCTATCGGAAGGTAAAGTGACTAAAGGATATTTCGATGAGTTTGGTGAGCGTGTTAGGAAGATACGAACATCTGAAAAGAATTTTTATGAAAAGGTCAGAGACGTTTTTGCTACAAGTGCAGACTACAATCCAAAGTTGGACTATGCCAAGCAGTTCTTTGCTACAGTTCAAAATAAATTTCACTACGCGATTACCGGTTTAACAGCTTCAGAGATTATTACCAATAGAATTAATAGTGAAAAAGTTAATATGGGACTCATGAGTTGGAAAGGTAATATAATAACAAGAGATCAGGCAGAGATAGCTAAAAATTATTTAGAAGAGATAGAATTGAAGAGGTTGAATCTTTTGGTGGAGCAATTTCTATCCTTTGCTGAATTGCAGAGTATAGAAAGACGTGTAATGTATATGAAAAACTGGATAGACAAATTAGATGCTTTTCTGGTATTGAATGATAAAGAAATATTGAGTAATTCAGGAAATGTATCTCGTAAAGATATGGAGCAAAAAGTTAGAACAGAGTTGGAGAGATACAATAGGTTACGATTACAATAAGTCATTATAATTTGCATTAATCATCACAAAAATGCCTACAAACATTCTCGACTCATTTCTGAAAACACCTCGTCTCAAGAGTGTGAAAGTAAGCCCAGATCTCAAGTGGGTTGTTTGGGTTTGGTCCAATGTCGGTAAGTATGCTGATGTCTATATAGCAGCTCTAGACAAGCCTGATAGACCAAGAAAACTTACTGATTTCAAACAAAACACCACAATACTTTCATGGACTGAAGATAGTCGTTTTATAGTTGTAAATCATGATTATGATGGCGATGAAAGATATTGTTTATACAGAGTCGATATCGGCACGGGAAAAGCAACGATAATTACAGAAGAGCATCCATCATATTTCACACGTGGAGGCCAGATAACTGCAGATGGAAAATATTTGGTCTACGGAGCAAATTACGATTTTGAAAATGCGCGAGAGATAGAACCAACTATCATTTATAGACACGACCTGAAGACTGGAGAAAAACTGATGCTTGCACAGCCACTGAAACCTTGTTATCTAAAGCCGCTCTTGAACAAGCAAGGTACCCATATTATTTATAGGAAGAGTGATGTAAATCCACAAGGTGAACAAATTTGGATGGTGGATATTTACGGCAAAGAAGATAAGGAGATATTGAATTTCGGTGACAAAGCCAAAATATCTGTCTCATGGCATACAAATGGTGAAGATATAGTATTTGTTGCTGAACAGGAGACATATAGGAAAGTAGGCGTGTATAACATTTCAAAAAAGTCCATAAAATGGATCGTCGATGACGAGAAGAGAAATATTGAAGACGCGTACGTTCCTCCTGGATCTACGGATATTGTCATAGATGAAGTCGTGAATGCTCGAAGTATTTTTTCACTATACGACACATCATCCGAAAATGAGACCATTTTTCCTGGAGCTAAAACTTTGATACCACTTGCACAGATTTCCGATAATGTCTGGATCAGCAGATATTATAATTCACTACAGCCTGCAGAGTTGGTGTTACATGATAGTGACAAGATAATTCGTAGTATTACAAATGTATTTGAGAGAGTCGATTATTCAGTCGATGATCTCGTAAAAGCGGAAAATTATACTTGGAATTCGGTCGATGGTTTGAAGATTCAAGGCTGGCTGTATCGTTGTAAATCAGGTATTCCTGTACTTGGAACAGTTGTTCTTGTTCATGGTGGTCCGACAGCACACAGTGAAGATGTGTGGGATAAGGATATTCAATTTTTCGTATCTCAAGGATTCAACGTTTTAGATCCAAACTACAGAGGAAGCACAGGCTTCAATCTTTCATATCAAGACGCTATCAAGCTAGGAGGATGGGGTGGTAAGGAGCAGGATGATATCGTAGAAGGAGTCAAAGCACTTATAAAAGATGGTATTGCAGAAGAGGGTAAGATTGGTATTACAGGCACTTCGTACGGAGGATATTCATCATGGTTTGCTATCACACATTTTTCGAAGAAATATATCGCTGCTTCAATACCGATCTGTGGAATGACTGATCTTGTCGTCGATTACAATACAACTCGCCCTGATTTGAGAGGCTATAGTGAGGAAATGATGGGCGGAACGCCTTCGGATGTTCCAGAAAGATATCATAACGGTTCTCCTATAAATTTTATAAAAAATATCGAAGGACAGCTTTTGATAGTTCAAGGGGCAAAGGACCCAAATGTTTCTCTTGAAAATGTCAGGGCAGTGGAGGAGGTTCTGAAAAGAGAAAATA
>CAIPWS010000076.1 GCA_903868845.1 uncultured bacterium | reverse complement strand
TCCAATGCCTGCAGGGGAGTTTCGCCCAGTTTTTTGTAGATTTGGACAATTTTGGGCATATGAGGACTTGCTTTTGAAGATGAATTTATCGTCTTATCCGAACACTTGCCAGTATTATCTATTATGTTAACATTGTCTATAAGAGAGGAGGGACATTCACATATGACAGCTCACACGTTTCGCATGACCATCGTTTCGGCTATCGCCATCGGCACCATTGACGCGACCTGATCCGCGGGACCGGCGACCAGCTGTTCACCGGCTAAGAGACTTAACACAATCGATTTGTAGTACCGTGTTGAGGGAAAGCGGGCCGAAGTCTATGAGGGGCTGACATGTTCAACGGGGTTTGTACATGAAAGCGTCTTAGGACATGTGAGAGTGAATCACATCCTGACTGCGGAATAGTTCTTTCTAGACGTCCGTTACAAGCTCGCGATAGGGTCTGTCCTATCGCAAACTTTCATCTGCCACTGTATCCTCGAGCCCTCGGGCATGGAAAGGACTGTGGCAGTTCTCTTTTATAGGAAATGTGACAAATCGTAACACTGCCTTATTCTTTGATTTTTCCTGCGTTTTCTGTTAACTTTAAGCCACTGCGCTTAGGGAACATATTGGAAAGCATAAGCGCGCGCATAGCTCAGTTGGTAGAGCACACCACTGATACTGGTGGGGTCCTAGGTTCGAATCCTAGTGCGCGCACAACGAAAAAGATGCTATAATTATCCGGATGAATAAATCCGGCTTTACTCTCCTTGAAATATTATTGGCTATTGCGATACTCGCTATTTTGGCCGCAGTCACTTTGTCAGCTATCAACCCTATAAGACAACTTTCGGAAGCTCGTGATTCACAGAGAAAAAATGACGTCTCAGAGCTTCATAAGGCTGTTCAACAATATTTCATAGACAAGGGTGCATACCCAGCTGACGTAGCGGACGACACCAAGATCTATACTATTTGTAGTTACCCAGTCTATTCACCAGTAGATGTAAATTGTGGTGGCCTCACAAACATAGCTCGAGTCATTCCAGTATATTTGTCTGGCATTCCTACTGATCCTACGAGTAGTAAACTTGGTGTGGATACATTATATAGAGTAGCCTTCAGTAGAACTACAGGCGTATACGTAGAAGCTCCAAAGACCGAGATTGGCCAAGGAGATCAAAAGACTATTATATATGTCGGCAAACCACCTCGTGGTTACAATATTCCAGTTATCAAGCTCGATATAGGCACAACAACGGTGGCTACATTTATAAGTAATATTCCTCAAAATATTTATGAGTGGCCAGAATGGATACACCAAGTCATAGTATTCGTGGTCGGTATTGCTATAGGATTTATCTTGCGAAGAGGGGTGAGATTGCCAAAGGCACAAAAGAAGCCATAGAAAATAGGTCTGGCTGTGCTATAATATCGTCTCGGTTTTTAATTATAATAATAAAATAAAATGAATCTAGGTAAAAAGACAAAGATAGTTTGTACGATAGGACCAGTTACAGAAAATCATGATCATCTAACACAGCTCGTAAATGCTGGTATGAATGTCATGCGCTTGAACTTCTCTCACGGAGATTTTCCAGAACACCAGAAGCGTGTAGACGAGATTCGCAAAGTCATGAAGAAGACTGGTAAAACCGTGGCTATCTTGCAAGATCTTTGTGGACCGAAGATTCGTATCGGAACATTCAAGGATGGTTCCATCACTTTGCATGAAGGAAAGACATTTACTCTTACGACTGACGAATTCGATGGTACAGAAGAAAAAGTTCACATCAACTATGCTGCTTTGCCACGTGAAGTGAAGAAGGGAAGTATCATCATGCTTCACGATGGAACAAAGAAACTCGAAGTTCAAGAAGTCAAAGGAAATGATATTATCACCAAAGTTGTGATGGGTGGCCATCTTTCTGGAAGAAAGGGTGTCAATGTACCAGGCGCAAATCTCTCTGTTCATTCTCTTACAGAAAAAGATCGTGCTGACCTAGAGTTTGGTATTGCAAACAAAGTTGACTTCGTAGCTTTGTCTTTTGTTCGTCGCGCTTCCGATATTACTGAGCTTCGAGAGATTTTGAATAAGCGTGGACTCAATGCTCGTATCATTGCCAAGATTGAGACACCTGAGGCTATTGAGGACTTCGATAATATTCTTGCAGCTACAGATGCCGTCATGGTTGCTCGTGGAGACTTGGCTATAGAGATTCCAACTGAGGATGTTCCACTTGTTCAGAAGATGCTCATACACAAGTGTAATATGATAGGTAAGCCCGTCATCACAGCTACTCAGATGCTTGAGTCTATGATCAAGAATCCAGTTCCTACTCGTGCCGAAGTTTCCGACATTGCAAACGCTATCATCGATGGTACAGACGCTATCATGCTTTCTGAAGAGACAACACTTGGAGCATATCCAGTTGAGGCTGTCAGAGTCATGACTAAGGTTGCAAAGCGTGTTGAACAAGAAGTTTATACTCGCGATACTATTGCTGAGTACAATGAATCTCACGGTGTTACAGATGTTGTTTCTCAGACCGCAGTCCGCACAGCTCACGCTATTGGCGCTTCACTTATCATCACATTGACTCGTTCTGGTAATACAGCAAGTATGATAGCTCGATATCGTCCAGCAGAGCGCATTCTAGCCCTCACTGACAGCGCTACGGATATGGCTCATATGATGCTTACTTTCGGTTGTTATCCTATGACCGTGCCTACATTCAATGCAGTCTATGAAATCATGGATGTTGTACGTGCAACTGCAATAGAAAATAAAGTTGGTAAAAAGGGTGATAAAGTTGTCATCGTCGCCGGCATGCCATTCGGAAAATCTAGTGAGACGAATATGATCTTAGTTGAAACACTATAAGTAGAAAGAGAAAAGTAGAAAGACAAAAGTGGAAAGTTGAAGGTGGAAAGAGAAAAGAAGCAAGTAGAAAGTTAAAAGTGGAAAGACGAAAGGCGCAAGAGAAGAGTGCGTAATGCACAGTTTAATAACAGGTCTAAATAAATAACCCTGTGTTACGATTGTCGTGCATTATGCCAATTCATTCATTTGAAGATTTAGAAATATGGAAGAAATCAAAAGATCTGACATCTCTAGTGTATTTAGCGTGTCGTGAATGTAAAGACTTCAAATTTAAAGATCAAATACAGTCTGCAGCCTTATCGGTAATGAATAATGTAGCTGAGGGTTTTGAGAGGCAGGGAAAGAAGGAATTTCAAAGGTTTTTGTATATATCAAAAGGTTCTGCTGGTGAGGTAAGATCAATGGCTTATATGGCCAAGGAGTTAAAATACGTCTCAGATGTTGAATTTAATAGCATCCATAACCTTTCGACTGAGATATCTCGAATGATTGTAGGGCTTATTAGGGTGTTGTGATTAATTCTCGCGCTTTTCTTCTTTTTACTTTCCACTTTTAACTTTCAACTTTCTTCTTTTCTCTTTCTTCTTTCCTCTTTTTCCTTTATACTTATATTCATGCAGACATACGCCATTCGATCGAATGTGCGATATCTCGACCGGCCTTTGCGTGAGTACACACTCACGATCAAAGACTTGCCTCCGGAAGGGAAACCGCGCGAGAAACTGTTAGCACAAGGACCTGATGCACTTAGCATCAAGGAACTTTTGGCTATAGTTTTGACGACTGGTACGACCAAGGAAGAGGTGATGAGCATGTCAGATCGCATTATTCGCGACTATGGGGAGAAGAGTATTTTGGCTGAAAAGGATGCCAACAAACTTTCCAAAGACATGGACATACCTATCGTGAAGGCTTGCATCATCGTGGCGGTTGGCGAGCTCGGTCGTCGTTTTTATGATCGCGATTCCTCTGGTTTCGTGACTATACGAAATGCGAAAGATACGTATGAATATCTGCAGGATATGCGAAATTTACCGAAAGAACATTTACGAGGGTTGTACCTGAATAGTCACAATCGCATTATCAAAGATGAAGTTATATCTATCGGCACTATAAATGCAAACATGATACATCCGCGTGAAGTTTTTCGTCCGGCTATTGAGTGTAATGCGGCTGCCATCGTCATTGCTCATAATCATCCATCTGGTGAAGTAACACCAAGTGCTGAGGATGTAGATATAACTAAACAACTTGTCCAAGTTGGGAAGATCTTGGGCATTTCACTTCTAGATCACGTCATCATAACGAAAGACTCATTTACAAGCGTTACTGCTGAATATTAGAGTCAGTAATTATCAAAACTTATGCAGAGAGATTATATGGTTGTATCTCCATCTTTGGAGGGAGTTCTCAATCATGGGACTTTGACTTATGAAGGTCTAAAAAGGCCGGTAGAGGTATTGCGTGTGCTCGATGGTCCTGCGACTCGTGGAGCAACTGGAAATAAGAGAGCGCCAACGGTGGAACAGGCGAAAGTATTGGAAGAATATTTCAACGACATATATGGAGTTTTCATGAAGAAACTTTCATTCTTCGTCGTGTCTTCTAGTACGAAAGCAGATGATATTGTTAAGCTTCAAGCTCTATTCCAAGAGATGATAAAGATAAAAAGCTTAATAAATAGGCCGTAAATTTATGGTTGACAAGTAAGCTTTTTGTTGTATGCTCTATGTAGAAACAGAGCGGTTTACAGCTAGATCATATGCTTGGGATATACCCAGGACGGTGATTTGGCATTGCTGGCAAAGCCAGAGAAATGGAGAAAAGCGGTATGTCGAGACATCAGCACCGAAACAAGCGAAGCGTTCGTGGGGAACAAGGTTCAGCGGCACGGTTTTGTGCTCAGGGACCAGCAGAATTTTGGAAACATCCGACGACGATCAGTGCCTTCAAATGGGGGTCGAAAGGGAGTTCGATTGCTGGCGCTAAACGGCCATTCAATTACCTCGGAGAACTGATGGTCGATCTGGCAGAACTGTTCAAGCACCAATTGAACATTGAGGAGATGAAACTCCTCGTTCGTCCAGATGGACCGGCCAAGGTTTGCTTTGTCACTGGCGAGACATTCCAGCCGGTGCAGTATATCACCCACGTCTCCGACGATCTTGTCGCAGATGTAGCTGGTGGCAAGGCATTGAAGGACTGCCGGATCCCGTATGGTGGCAACTTCTATGTTATTCCTGAAGGTGTTGGTGGTGCGGATATCGTGGCGGCTGTGTCGGGGTCTCCGTTTTACTTCGACTACCGTCAGCGCCGGTTCCAGCTTGCCTACAATGGAGAATTGGTCAAGTTTGCTCGTGAGAAGGCGGCTGATCTTGGGATGATTGGCAAACATGTCTGGGGCATGACCTTGGAACAGGCTGTTCGGACATTACGATCCAGTGGAAAGACTGGCTGTGGCGATCCGGCATGTTTGTATCATCAAGGCCGGCTCAATAGCGGCTTGGGTGATGAAATCTGCGAACAAGAAAAAATGTTTGCAAGCGCTCGCCAATAGTAATCTCAAGTCGTGCAATCCGACAGCTCATTAACTAAATTAAAAGCGAACACATCTTTACAGATTGTGGAACCGGGTAAGGGGATAGAGAATCCTCAAACCCGGTTTTTGCTATCCCAGTTTTTGCTGTGTTTTTTGCTATAATACCCACATGATTCCTCGCGACCATTTCAAGAATAAGCGTATTGCCGTCATAGGTATCGGTGACCACGGAAATATGGTGACAGATATAAAATTCCTTGTGAAAGCTGGAGCGCTGGTGTCTGTGTATGACATGCGCAGCGAAGCTAGACTCAAGTCATATATCGAGACGTTGAGGTCAGCGGGATTGGCTAGTTACGTATGTGGTTCAGTTCCAGCGGATGATCTTCTGGATATGGATCTCATTATCCTTTCAAATGAATACCCCCGCAACTCATCTTTCCTAAGCAGGGCAGAGCAAGCTGGAAAAGTTATAGAATATCCCGAGACATATTTTTTCAAACAAGCTCCTCCGATAACACTTATCGGGGTGATGGGTGTGTGTGGCAAGTCCACTGTTATGAGTATGCTCGTTCCACTTCTCGATAAAGTTTTCGCAGATGAAGTTCAGAAATTGTTTGAGATAGATTTTCAAAGTGGTGACGGTATCATTTCAAAACTAAAAAAAATAAAAAGTAATGACGCTGTCGTTGCTCGTATAGAAGGACCGCTCATAAAAGAACTTTATAATGTTCGTATCAGCCCTCACATAGCAGTCTTCACTACAGATCTTCCGAAGGATGCTTATAATGATTCTCCATTTGAAATACTCACATATCAGACTTATAACAATTTCGTGGTGGCTAGCGACGAGGTCATAGACAAGACTCACACATTTGGTATTCAGCCGAAGGCCAAGATGTTGCGTACGAAAGCCAATATCATTCCAGAAACTTGGGATTTTACTGGTAAGGGTTTACATGATCGTGACAATGCAGCTCTTGCAGTCCAAGTAGCAAAACTTTTTAAGCTTGACGATGAGATTATTCAAAATGTTATAGAAAACTGGAAGCCACTCAAAGGAAGGATAGAGTTTGTGAAGAAAGTTAAGGCTGTAGATTTTTTCAATGATGCCGCGTCTGTATCACCATCATCCACACAGGCGGGACTTGTCTCGCTCAATGCAAACAAAAATCTTATTTTGATCATGGGAGGCGCCGATGTCGGTCAGGATTACAGGACACTTTTTTCCATATTGCCCGAGTATATTCACACACTCATCATGGTCCCAGGAAGTGGAACTTTGAAGGAAAGGGGAGCATTGAGGCTTATAGATAATGTCTTGGTCAGATCAGCTAGTTCGATAGAAGAAGCCGTAGATATGGCCCTAGAGAGCGCCAGAAAGGGTGATAAGGTGCTTTATAGTCCAGGCTTCGGAAGTGGTGGAATAGATAGAACGGTAAAAGAAAGAGGAGATAGATTTGTGAAAGCGGTTAGGGGGTTGAAGTAGGTGATTTGCTTTTACTAATCCCCAGAAATAATACACACTACCGGGCCTTCTATTTTGTGTTTTGCACGACCAGCTTTCATGACGCCGACAACTGATAGGGCACTATTTGTAGAAATATCCAGATTTGTATATGTTTTTGTCAATTTTTGAGCGACTCGAATATCTTCATTTGTAGCACACCATCCAAATCCTCCCGTTTGCTTTATGAGTGGTATGAGTGCTGCTTTACGGAAAGCCACTCTATCAACTATGGCGTCAGCTATAGAAGTTTCTTCTGTATCACACGTAGCAAATGCTTCAGCAAGTGGGTGACATGTTGCTGTCTGGACTATGTGTACCTGAACCTTTGCATTTTCTTTTATAAAATATTGAGCCAATGCTTGAGCTGTTGTTCCAGAAGATGTCCCCATGAAAACGGCTCCAACTTTCTTTACAGCAAGTATTTCTTTTGCCAATGACTCATAACCGGAAAGAGCTATGTCATCTGTAGATTGACGAAGACTTGTTGCGCCTTTTTGTGCAGCCTGCATGAGTGCTTGAGTCGGCCTATCTACTCGAGTGATTTTTATCCTGTCCGGTTCATTTATTTTTTCAACTAGAGAGGTGAGCTTATCAAGCTTTTGTGGAGTTATGTTTCCTCCAAGAAATATTTCAAGCTTAACTTCCGGTAAATCTTTTATGTATAAAGCCGCAGCCAGTGCAGCACTTCCAGAAGAAGAGATCGCGAAACTCTTTGAGCCCTTTGCAAAATGGTAGTCTATCATGGTCGGTATTGAACGTCCCTTGTGTGAGCCATAAGGGTGCAGGTCTTCACGCTTGAAATATAGGTCGTTATAGCCTACAGCAGCACCAAGACGCGTATATTGTTCATTTGGAGTGATCATCTGACTAGTTTAGCGCCATTTCAGAAAATGACAACACCGTATAAGATTTTTATGTTAATATAGTATTTGTCCGTTTATTACTATTATTATGGCTTCAGAACACATTACAATTATGAAAAATCTTTGCGTATGCCCAGAATGTAAAAATAACGTGGATTTGTCACGTTATCCTTCTGTCACAACAGGTATGGTTATAGAATGCAACCATTGTGGTATGACTCTTTTGGTCAAGGATATCGCTGGAGGAAAGATCGCTACTGAGATAGTAGATGAAGGGAAGTAGTAAAAGATGTCCTTCTATCTTTCTAT
This sequence comes from uncultured bacterium, assembly GCA_903868845.1. Lineage (GTDB taxonomy): Bacteria > Patescibacteriota > Minisyncoccia > Phycocordibacterales > PALSA-1337 > C7867-002. The sequence continues at coordinate 641 of CAIPWS010000076.1, read as the reverse complement.
AACCGATCCATTTTCCAAATAAACACATCCACCATTATCAAGAAATGGAAGAGACTTTCTTATTCTGTTTTGTATTTTTGGTGCCAATTCTGTGAGCATTTTTTCTTTTGTGACGAAGGAGTATTCTGCTATTTCATCATTGTCTATCTTGATTGATTTTATTTGCTCACCCGATAATACGCCACAATCGAATACAAATAATATGCGTGAAAATGGTTCTCCTGTTGAGAAATCTATGCAAAATAGTCTCGGGTCTCTAATATCTATTCCAAGTTCTTCTCTAACTTCTCGTATGACAGCTTGGCTCGGAGTTTCATTTTTGTCCGTCATGCCACCGGATATGTGCCAGCCATTTTTGTAGGTCTGTTTGATTATAAGAAATTCACCTTTTGTGTTTCTTATAACGGCTCCACCACTTGTCGGCACTTTCGCCAACGATTTGTAATATTCGTCTGGTGGTAATTGTGTCTTCATGACAACTTCTTTACAACCTCCTCAATCATACCTCTGAAACCGTGTGATCCGAGAAAGACTAAAACGTCACCAGATTTTGCTATCGAGACTACGTGACTGACGACTTTTTCGTCATTATCTATATATTTCGTATCAGAATGTGTCGAGTCTATGATCTTGGCCAATTC
>CAIPWS010000075.1 GCA_903868845.1 uncultured bacterium | reverse complement strand
AGCTACAAAGAAAGTAAATGCCACGATTGCTGGTTTGAAGTCTGCCGGTATTGCAGAAAATGATATCAAGACAACTTCATACAATATAAATCCTCATTATGAATACCAGACTAGTGTTTGTACAGCAAATACAGCATGTACTCCATCGAAGACTATTGTGACTGGCTATGATGTAAGTCAAAGTACCGATATTAAGGTACACGACCTTACAAAGATTGGTGACCTTCTAACTCTTATCGGTTCAAATGGTGTACAAAATGTCTCCGGCCCTTCATTTTCTGTAGAAAATCCTGACAGCGTCCAGGCTATTGCTCGTGCAAAGGCTATTGAAAATGCAAAGAGTAAGGCAGACGTGTTGGCGAAGTCTCTCGGTGTTCGTATTGTTCGCGTGATCAGTTTTTCAGAGAGTAACAATACACCTTACCCAGTAAGATTTGATATGGCGGTTGGTATGGCTACGGCCAGTGCACCGAAGGCTGCTCCAGAAATCTCAACTGGTGAGCAGAAGATTACGAGTAATGTTTCTATAACTTACGAGATAGAGTAAATCACGAAAATGAATCAAGAAATACCACAACCAGATCAACAACAGTCAAAGTTAGCTTCCGTTGATGTTGGTGGCATAATAGGTCCACTAAAAAATTATAATGATCAGTTTAGTTTGGGACACACCGCAGCACGCATTTTTATGGCAGCAACAGGAGATCTTCCAGAGTCAGAGGCTGGTGTTGCCAACGAACAAAAGGTGGATGAATTTATGACACTTGACCAGATGAAAGCAGATACGGAACCTCTTCTTAATGCGACCGGATTGGAATACCAGCCAGTGCAAGCAAATTGGTTTGTTGCTGGAAGTGGGGATGATCATATTGGTTCAGAAATGAGACTCAACCTAAAGGATGGACAACAGTTTGTTAAGTATCTTAAGGCGCTGGATCCAAAACATATAACTGAGAATCAGAGGGTTGGATTGAGGGAGGTGATTGTGGTTCTCGGTAAACAATTTACTAGTTACGACCTAACCGATCATAACGATGAACGCCTAATGGAATTCATGGGTAATCTTGCGTTTATAATATCCGAATATAAACGACTATTGATGGATGATGATAGCGAATCACAAAAAGAAATTACAAAGCTCGAGACCTATTTAACTTATGCCAGAAAAGGTTGCTTACGAGAATATCGTGAGGCTGAAGAGCTCCACCTCCTCACTCCTCCAACAGGTAAAGGTTTCATTTTACGATGGCATATAGATGCTAGCCCTGATCTTTTGAAGAAAAAATGGGACTCAGTAATAGATACTCTGCAGATGATTTCTCAAAACAATAAGGCGACAGAGCTTTATAATACCGTGCGAATAAATGCTGGGCTAGCTATTGAAGCTGCTATAACAGAAGTGGCAGCATGGCCAGATACTAGAAAACAGAAAACAGAATTTCTTTCAATCTTAAATACTACGAAAGCCAGGATGTCAGAGTTTTAATCAAATATATGAATTCAAAAAATAGAATCGCAACAATAATACTGGTCATAGTCATCGTTATTATTTTGGTTTGTATTGGCGTAAGCGGGGGACGAGGTAACAACAAAGGTATACAGATTGGAGCTATCATGGCTTTGACTGGATCTTCAGCAGACCAAGGAAACGCTATATTGAATGGAATGAAGTGGAAGATCGATGAACTCAATCAAAGTGGTTCAGACTACAAGTTGCTCTCAGAAGATTCCAAGACAGATGTAAAAGAGGGGGTATCAGCATTCAATAAATTGGTTACCATAGAAGGTGTTAGACTCATTTTCTCGCACCTATCTGGAATATCTCTTGCGGTAAAACCACTGGCTGAACAAAACAAAGTATTACAATGGGCATATTCGGCTTATCCAGAAGTCACAAATGATAGCAGCTATGTTCTACGTCACGCTTATGATTCAGCCTTTGACTCAACAGCTCTTACAGAAAATATTATAGGCCGAGGTCTAAAGAGGGTATATATTGTCTATCAGCAGGAACCTTATGGTCAATCATTCAATAAAAACCTGACCAAAGATCTAACTGATAAAGGTGTGGCTGTGGATTCTGTTGGTGTCGATAATAAGTCTCCAGATTTTCGCACCGAACTTACAAAAGCAAAAAGTTTCAATCCAGATGCTGTCGTCTTTGTGATTATTGGTAATGGTGCTGGCTTGGTAGTAAAACAGATAAAAGAGATTGGTTATAAGGGTGATATTTACTCATCTGCAGGTTTCGCGATCAGCCCCGGAGCTATCGCTGTGGCAGGTCAGGCGCTCAGCGGAATGTATTATCAGACAGATCAATATGATCCAACACAAAATACAGACTTCACAAATGAGTATATGAGACGCTTCGGTATCAAGGCTCAGATAAATGCTGGACTTGGATACATAGATATAGAGATTCTTGATCAAGCTATCAAACAAGTTGGCACGGATCCCCTTAGAATAGTGAATTACATAAAATCATTGGGAAGTTTCCAAGGAAAATATCAGAAGGTAAATATTACCACTGATGGCTCAATAGTTATCCCGACAGTGATAAAAGTTTGGCAGTAATATTATTTATAATTTAGATTTCCATAAGTAAAATGGCCCAAATTGGGCCATTTGCTTTTTTCATTATCTATGATACTATTGTGACGTAAGACCCCAGCGGGGGTTTTTTAATAGAAAAGCGCCAAACCAGGCCGAAGGCGTAAAATAACATATCAAAACCATGGGAATTATAAATTATTTCAAAGAAACAAAGACAGAGATGAGCCACGTAAATTGGCCATCACGCGAACAGACTATTCGATTTACAGTTCTAGTTATTCTTACTTCTGTTGCTGTCGCTGCAGTCCTGGGTATTGCCGACTTCGTCTTCTCGAAACTCTTGACTCTTTTGTTCCATTAATTTAACTTTTATCTCTTTCTTTCAACTTTTATCTTTTAACTTTCAACTAATCTATGTCAAAACAACACACAACAGGTGAGAGAAATTGGTATGCCATCCATACATATGCTGGCTATGAAAATGCCGTTGCTCGCAACTTGAAACAGCGTATCGATTCTCTAGGAATGGACAGCAAGATTTTTGCCGTCATTGTTCCTGTAGAAAAGAAAATCAAGATCAAGGGAAACAAGCGTGTCGAAGAAGATGAAAAGATATATCCTGGTTATGTACTCGTAGACATGATAGTTACAGACGATTCATGGTACGTGGTTCGTAATACTCCTCGTGTCACAGGTTTCGTTGGTTCAGGAGTCTATCCAGTTCCACTCGAAAAGTCTGAAGTAGATGCATTGTTTGCACGTATGACAAAGGGTGGCATAGAACACACCATAGACTTATCAGCAGGAGATCTTATCAAGATCACAGATGGTCCATTTAAGGATTTTGAAGGAAAAGTAAGTGAAGTCGACACTCAGAGAGGCAAGATAAAAGTCCTTGTTTCTATGTTCGGACGCGAAACACCAGTCGAACTAGATTTCTTGCAAGTTAAGAAAGTTTAATGTAGGATACCCACACCAGATT
>CAIPWS010000074.1 GCA_903868845.1 uncultured bacterium | reverse complement strand
ATGATCTGGATACACCTAAAGCCATAGCGCTTATATGGGATTTGTTGAAGGACTCTAGTTATTCAGATGAAGAAAAATTGTCTACCGTCCTAGACTTTGATAGAGCGCTTGGACTAAATATTGCCGGAGAAATTGACATTGAGAAGACTTCTGATACAGCAAAATCGGCGGCACCATCGGATGTTGTTGCCTTGGCCGAAGCACGCGAAAAAGCTCGTCTAGATAAAGATTGGAAAAAAGCTGATGAATTACGCGCACAACTCAAAAAAGCTGGTTATGATGTTTTGGACCAGAAAAGTGGTGGTTATGAGTTGAGGAAGATCTAAGTGGTGCTCAGGGAGCATGCCCTTCCCTCACACCCAATCGGCTTGAATTTTGCCACCAATTTATTAGACCTGCGACGTAGAGGGGGGGGTCGACACATACTTTTAATGACCTTTTGAACTTTGACACCTTTCCCGACACTTTGACATGATTTATAATCTACACTCCAATACTGTCGGAAAACCCGTTAAAGTGTCAAACCTCTCAAAAAGTATGTACCTCCCTCCACACGCCAACTTTTTGCCGTGAGCATTGTGGCTCCATTTATACATCCTCAACCCAAGGACCAGTAATTTTAGGTCTTCGCTTTGGATCAAACTTATATATCTCCAACCCAATCTTATACCTCCACAAATATCTATTTGACATCCAAATCTTCATAACAAGCTTTCGCTTTTCCAGCCTATAAAGCACATCAATCGTCGATGTCCTCGGAAGACCTACCCCGCGTGCAATCTGACTAACCTTCTTTGCATTTGTAAACCTGACGAGCCAACATAAGATAGCCCGTTCTCGATCATCAAGACCAAGTGCATCAACCAATCTACTCTCGATATCACCAAACCTAGTTCTCATACTTCTTCATCTCCCTCACCTCATCCCTCAAAGTACCAATATCATCGACCACATCCTGCCTACAAGCCTCAACCCTATCCTCGAGATCCGAGAAACGAGAGTAAAGCCTTGCTTCTGCGGCATCTATACGTTCCTCGAGTCGTTCAAAACTGCGAGATATAGAAACTGCTACATCATCATTATTCTTGTAAATAAGTCTCTCGATCAACTCAATATCATTTTTTTCTAAAGTCATTTTATGCTTTATTATTATTGCGATACGCACATAATGCGCCTCGCTTACTATTAATCACTAAATCATACGGCCTCGAGATAAAATTTCAGTGAAAAAGTTATCAAATTTCGCTCAAAAAGAAATCAAATTTTACTCAAAAAGTGATAAAGATTCCTTCATTCTCCACAGCATATCCCCTTTTCGCTGCAAAAACGTTCATTGCTCGAACCCCATGTTCACATGTTAGAATGTCTCCATGAATCCAAGCTCGCACCAAAACTCAAACCAGGCATCACCATATTTCAAAACGAAGGACCTGAAGATTCCGCCACAGAACCTTGAAGCCGAGAAAGCGCTTCTCGGTTCGATACTCATACGATGTGAGGTTATGCATGACATTTCAGACCTTATTCGTGAAGAATCTTTTTATACAACACAACACAAAGTTATTTGGGCCACCTTGTTCGAATTGCACAGCAAGAGCACACCCATAGATCTCCTTTCGGTTTCTGCACGTCTCAAGGAAAAAAATCAGCTCGATCAGGCTGGTGGCATGTCATATCTTACAGAGCTTATAAATGTAGTTCCATCCTCAACAAACGCTAGCCATTACGCTGAAATAGTCGAAAAGAAGCATGTCATGCGCGACCTCTTGCGTGCTGCTGAACGTATCACCGGACTTGGATACGACGAGGAGGCAGACCTTCATGAGATGCTCGAAAAAGCAGAGAAAGAACTTTACGCAGTCACAAACAAGACTGGTTCTCATAAATTTATTGCACTCAAGGATACATTGCACGAAGCATGGGACAGATTTGAACATTTATCCAAGACAACAGGTGAACTTCGTGGAGTACCGTCTGGCTTTCCAGATCTAGATAATAAACTGGCAGGATTCCAGAAATCTGACCTCATCATCTTGGCAGCTAGACCTAGCATGGGTAAGACTTCCCTAGCTTTGGATATTGCTAGAAAGGCGGCAGTAAACCACAAAGTTCCAGTAGCTATTTTCTCATTGGAAATGGCCTCATCTCAACTAGTAGATCGCATGCTTGCCGCTGAATCTCAGGTCGACTCATGGAAACTCCGTACTGGTCAAAATCTCTCTGTAGAACACGATTTTAAGGCTATTGGAGACGCTATAGGTCGACTTTCTGAGGCACCGATATATATCGATGACCAAGCCGGTAACAATATCCTGAAGATGCGTGCTACAGCTCGTCGCTTGAAAAATGAAAAAGGTCTTGGACTTATCATCATCGACTATTTGCAACTCATGGTACCCACGAATGCACGTGCTACAGACAACCTTGTTCAGCAAGTTACAGAAATATCTCACTCTTTGAAAAATCTGGCACGTGAACTCGAAGTTCCAGTTTTAGCGCTTTCACAGCTTTCTCGTGCTGTTGAACAACGTGGTGGTAAACCTCGTCTATCAGATCTCCGTGATTCAGGTTCTATTGAGCAAGATGCTGACGTTGTTATGTTCATCCATCGCGAATCCGACCAAGATGCAGGTGGTCGCAAAGAAGAGGCTGAGATACTTATCGAAAAGCATCGTAATGGTCCAACAGGTACAGTCAAACTATTCTTCGATAGTAAGAAAACTACATTCTTGTCAGTGGATAAGGCGAACTTTGGAGATTTTGATAATGCGTAAAAGTGAAAATCTTAGGACACTAATATACAAATAAAACAACATCGCCCGCCACCATTGCTGGAGCGGGCGATTTACGATCATACACAGAACTACTTGAGGCCAAGGCGTTCCGCTTCTTTACCGAGTTGCGTCACCATTTCGTGATAGTCCTTCTTGCGACGCGAGCGGCCTAGTACTGCCGCAACTTGTCGTCTGTACTTTGCAATACTGACTTGTTTCACCCGATGAAGCTCGCGCAGCATATTCTGCCAGTCGAGATTATCATCGAATATATTGACGGTGCATGTATCTACGTCAAATTCCAGACATTGCCACCGGACACCCAACGTGATCTTTACTCCCGATTCGTGCGATGGATGACCTGTGTGATAGGAAATGTACAGTTCATTACCACCCATCGATGATTGACCGAAGTCCCCGCGAATGTCGAATCCGTCAAACCCAATAAGCTCACGTTTGAAGTGAGTATGATATCCGCGCTTATTACAATAAGTCTCCTTGCCCGGATTATCAAGCAGTTCGATTGCAATCTTCACAATTTCGACCAACACTTTTTTGTGATCAGTGATTTTCTTTTTCAGCTGATTAGCAGCATTTTTTAACGTAGTCATTTTGACCCTCCTCAATCTATCCATTTATGCTCTATTGAGCTTTTTAAGCTGAAATGGTACAGCCACTTCTAATTCAAACAGTACCATTACATATTTCTACATGTCAAGCTGCTCATTATCAACGAATATCATATACTTAGAGCCATGGACTCACTTCGCCGACTTGAAGAAATATTTGCACACTTCCCTGGCATTGGCCCACGCCAAGCACGTCGCTTCGTGCATTATCTGCAAGGTAGACCGACAACACAGGTATCAGAAATCGCACGACTGATCAATGAAGTCAAAGCCAATACAACCGAGTGTTCACAATGTCATAGATATTTTATAGGAAAAGAATCTGGTCAAAAAAATATTTGCGCAATATGTGCAAACGCAGACCGTGATCAGACAACTCTTATGATCGTAGCTCGTGACTCAGATCTTGAGTCAGTAGAGAAAAGTGGTGCATACAAAGGATTATATTTTGTACTTGGAGGAACAGTGCCTATACTCGACAAAGAACCTGAAAAGAAAGTGCGACTGAGAACCTTATTGGAATATGTAAGTAAAGCTACTGACATCAATACGGCCTGCGTTTCATTAAATGAAATTATTTTATCTCTCAACACGACTCCAGATGGTGATCATACTGCTAATATTGTGAGAGATGCCATAAAGAAAATACTCGCTAATAGTGTCGGCGATTCAAATGCACCAAAGATCACAATACTTGGTCGCGGACTTTCTACTGGTGCTGAACTCGAATATGCAGATGGTGAGACTATTAGGAATGCGCTCGGAAATAGGAAGTAGTCATCTCCGCAGGACCAATATATGGTCACTTTGTCGGAGGTGCTCAGGGGAACATGTCGGTACCCGACACGGCAAAGCTGTGTGTATTTGAAAGCTGGCGGGGTGGGTATGTGGTTTAAAAAGAAGGGTTTATCCACATCTATAAACAAGAATAGCCTGGTTGAGCCATTCCATTTTATCAATGTGGACAAGGGTACACTTGTGCAAAGCTAAGTGGTCATTTTTAAAAACATGTACCACCTCCATCGGCACACCACGCATATATACGCACACATAAATGATCCGCAGCGGCGGGAGCGACACCTACTTTTCATGACCTTTTGAACTTTGACGCTTTTTCCGACAGAATAGAAGGCAGTCATCCACAAACAAAAAAACGCCCGCTGGCGCTTTTAATAGTATAAAGAGAAAAGTTTAAAGTAAAAAGTAAAATGACTTATTTGAGTGCGTCAATCTTGACCTTGAAGAATGGCTGGCGGTGACCATTGCGTGTCCAACCGGAACGGCTCTTCTGCTTGTACTTCACAACGATAACTTTCTTTGCGCGACCAACTTCTGTGATAGTACCAGTGACTGAAGCCTTGGGAATATATGGTGTACCAATAGTCGTATCTGAACCATTGTCTACTAGCAAAACCTTGTCGAAAACGACCTTATCGCCTTCTTTTGCTGTATCGGAAAGCTTTTCAATAGTAATAACATCGCCCTTTGAGACGCTATACTGCTTACCGCCTGTTGCTATGATGGCAAATTCCTTCGTTTCCATGGTGCGGGTATTATTGCATAAGGTTGAATCCAATGCAAGTGCATGTCTGTATAAATGAATAAAAGGCCAATAAACCACCGTCATTCATTGACTAATGCCCTTATTTTGTGCCATGATTGCAAAGGCCAAAGAACTTTCTAACACATAACTGCCAAATAACAGCTCATGCAAATGGGCACTGGAGGACAGTGAAAGCAATAGCTAAACAAGCTCTGATCATCGGGGCGACAGGAGGCATCGGCAAAGAAATTGCTGAGCTCCTATACAGGATGGGTTTCGACCCAATCTCGGCTGGTCGTGATCACAAGAAATTGATGACTCTGACACGAACACTGGGCAGCAATGCTACGTATTTCGTCGCTGACATCACCAACTACGATCAGATTCATCACGGACTGCTCATGCACCGTGATCGCCGTCGTAAGGATGGTCTGGAGAACAACCTTCAGGTTGTCGTGAACGCATCGGGCGTTCTACACCTGAACGACACACTTGAGTCGCTCAAGCACTGCATTGACGTGAACCTCATTGGAACACGCAACACACTCAAGCTCGCTGAAGAATTCATTGAGGATAACGGCCATGTCGGCGTCATCAGCTCAGCAGCAAGCCTGCTAACGCTTCCTGGAAAATTCGGATCATATGCAGCTTCGAAAGCTGCCGTGAACACACTCTGCAATCACGCACGAATCAGTCGGGCATTGCTGGTGAAGAATGTGAGCGTTACTGTGGCATATCCACAGATTGTGGAGACAGTCATGGCAAACTCGAGCGAAGCAAAGCAACATGACGTGTTCAAAGTGTTCCCGCATTACGACCCAAAAGTTGTCGCAAAGAAGATCGTTGAAGACATGTTGGCGGGAAAACGATCGTCGTTCCTGAGCCGTCGCGACCAGTTGCTGGCATTCGTAGCACGAGTCGCTCCGGTGACGTTCGAGCGACTGACACTCAAGCATATCGAGCGCAAAATTCGGACACGTTAGATGTGCCAAATAATAGAAACTTAAACCGCCCATGTGCGGACTGGAGCCAAAAAAGCTTCAGTCCGCGAGGGCGATTTATTTTTATAAACTATTTTTCCTCGGGTAATTTCAATACCTTTCTCATTGCCCAATATCTTCCAGGCATATCATTCAAAATATTCTTGATCTTGTCTGCTTGCCTTTCAAAATCGATTTTATATATATCTATTCTATCTTCACTCTTAGCCTGATCGACATATCCAGTGACAAACTTTCT
>CAIPWS010000073.1 GCA_903868845.1 uncultured bacterium | reverse complement strand
TGATGAGGCGGCTTGCTCCAGCTTCTATGAGTAATGGTGCGGTCTCCAGAGACACAGCTCCATCGACTGATATTGGAATGTTCGGATACTTCTTGTGAGTTTGGCGGATTTTTTCTATGACTTTTTCGTCGAAGGCTTGACCTTGGTAGCCTACACGATCTATTCCCATAAGTTGTATAGAATTTATGGAATCCTCCTCGATACCTGCGGGAATTTCAACAGGAGTTTGTATATTGAATGCCAATCCAACTTCGACACGTCCAGCGAGTTTATTCACAGCCGCAACAACATCGCCCTTTGCTTCAGCATGGATAATTACCCGAAGCGCACCGACTGTGACCCATGGCTCAACTTTTTCCTCTGGATGGTCGACCATAAGGTCAAATTCGTAATCGAGTTCTTTCCATGCTGGAAGACCTTCTTGCTCATGCAACATCTGATCAAAGGTGTCGTCGTGCTTCTTGTATGGCCAGGTGAATGATGGTACAAAATGCCCATCACAAATATCTACTTGCACAGTCTTTACAAAACCCTTTATGAGTTCTATTTTTTCTGTGATCTCTGCGAAGTCGCGTGGAAGTATGGCAGGGATTATTTCAGTTCTTGTTTGACGGGTCATTTGTATAAATATTTATTCAAATAATTGTGAGTGGGTTCCTACTGCAATCAGTCGACACGTACTACTATCAACTTTCTTATAGATTAATCTTATGTCACCAGTTATATTTATACTCTTGCAACCAGCATATTCTCCATGTAATAGATGATTGTTTAGAATAGGCTCAAATTCATTAACAACAAAAATCAATAGTCTCTCTTCGACTTTGATTTTAAACTTATCTGAAAGAATGTCAAAATGTTTGTCGAATTGTTTTGAGTGCAGAAGTTTAATCATCCGTAAAGAATATCAACTCTTTACCTGGAACGCAATTGCTTCATAAGTTCATCAACTGAATGTGCTACTTCACAATTTCCAGCTGCAAACTCCTTATCAGCTTCTGCTATAACATCTTTAAGGTATTGTGTTGGTCTGTACGATGCAGAAAGAGTAACCTCTTTATCCCTCACAAATTTTTTCAAAAATACATTTATAAGTGTTCCGAGAGAAATACCAATCTCTTCTGCAGTCTCTTGAGCGGCTTTCTTGAGACTCTTGTCGAGCTTCACACTTATCATTGTTTTTGTATTTATGTTTGCTGTAGTCATATATGCTAAAGTATATACTTTGGTATAGTTTTGTCAATCCCCAACCTCTTCTAAAGTACTGGCCTTGCAGCCTTAATTATTCAATATTATCTATCTCCGCAATTCTTCTTTCATGACGAGGTTCGCCACTGAAAGCTGTTGTGAGCCAAAGCTCTATGACGTGACATGCTGTCTTTTCGTCGACGAAACGTGCGCCGAGTGAGAGGACATTGGCGTCATTGTCTTTGCGTGAATATTCTATGACTTCTTCATTTCCACCATACCAGACGACAGCTCTGACACCAGGAAAACGGTTTGCCACAATAGCCTCGCCTTGGCCTGAGCCACCGAAGATAACGGCTTTGGTTGATCCTGTGAGGTCCTCAGCCACCTTCATGGCCGCTGCCGTCATGTAAACAGGATAATCGTCACCCTCGACGAGTTCATGTGCACCGACGTCCAGAACGTTGTAGCCTTCGGCTGTAAGGAAGGACTTGGCTGCTTCTTTGGCTTTGTAGCCGGCGTGGTCAGCTGCTAGGACAATGAGCGGATGTTTGATTTGTTTTGATTTTGTCATGTGTTAATTT
>CAIPWS010000072.1 GCA_903868845.1 uncultured bacterium | reverse complement strand
GTACCGACATCAGCAGCCTTGGTAAATATACCTCCACCAAGACGAGCGAATATAGAAATAAGAGAGGCACCGAAGGCGAGACCGATAAGTGAGCTCACATCTTGAGTGATAGCGTAGAAAGCCGTGACACCAAGAAGAGCAAGGCCGACAACCATGAGTCCGGTGACGGAGCCGCCATTGAAAGCGAGAGAAAGGGCATTCTGTAGACCGTGCTTAGCAGCTTCAGTAGTACGAATGTTTGAACGAACAGAGACATTCATACCGATATAGCCAGCAAGTGCTGAGAGGATAGCACCAACCAAGAAACCGATGGCGAGCACTATGCCAAGTTTCCACCAAAGTACGAAGAAGAGTATCACTGCGATAACAGCGATAGTTCTGTATTGGCGGTTGAGATAAGCTTTTGCTCCAGCTTGGATAGCTGCCGCGATCTCGCGCATACGATCGTTACCTGTAGGCTTCTTCATGATAGAAGCGGCCAAGAAAGCACCGTAAGCGATAGCGATTACTGAACAAATAAGTGCGAACCAGATATATGTTGACATGATGATTTGATAAAGGCGCAAGGCACATGGCTCAAGCGCATTAATATTGATAATAAATAACGTCTATAGAACGACAATATAGCAGAGAAATAGGGGTAAATGTAAGGGGGTTGACAATTATACGTATTAGTTATAATGTCTTTTATAGCACAGAACAGTTCGGATAATTATTTATTCCGGACACAAACACAGTAATGGCCCTACATATGAGCCATTCCGAAAGGAGAATCATGATCGTTAAGCATACATTGTTTGTAGATCGTAGTTTGCACAGAATCGGACTTGAAGCATTTACTATCGCAAGCCGCCTAAATGAAAGACTCTCATTTATCTCAATTCAAGAGGGACACGCCCCCACATCAGGTGACCGTGTCTGTACTCTTGTTTTGGATACATTTGACGGACTGACAACGGCGACTGATGACAAACGTTCACTGATCGATCTTGCACATGAACTTCGCCTGGCGTCGGTCAAAGCCCATCGGTCAGAATGTGTAATCAAATACACAGACATGAGTCCAATTGATTGGGCTACCATGAGATTCATGTTTTTTGAAAAAGCCGAACAACAAGCATTCTTCATTATCAAGATCCAACTGGAAGGACCAAAAAATGTGAAGGTTCGTACCGTCGAATATTCCCATCCAGAATGGTCACCAACAGCGAACGTCTAACCTTGCCCGGAAAAATCATTAACCTCTAAAGGAGATAAATCAAAATAACCCCTAGCCGGCTCGACTGGCTAGGGGTTAAGTTTTTACTGATTGCAGATTACAAATTTTTTATAAATGGTAAAATGTACGTACTTCATTGGCCCAACCTGGTTTTTATCCGGGTATTTTTCGTTGGAATAGTCTCTAGTTTATAGAAATTTTAGTTGGTGTCATTAACAATTTAATACATAAAATATTATGAATGATAAAAACAATACGTTAACGGTCACTGAAATGATTGGTCCGAGTAAGGATTTTGAGTCAATAAAAAAGTTAGATGAAAATGGTGTGGAATATTGGACGGCGAGGGAACTATTTCCAATGTTTGGATATGCAACATGGCAAGCATTTAATGAAGTCATAGAGCGAGCAGTTTTAGTAGCTGTAAGTAGTGGTCAGAAAGTTGATTACCATTTTAGCCAGTCGACTAAAATGGTTGATGTTGGTTCTGGAGCCAAAAGAACTATAAAAGACTGGAAATTAGATAGGTTCGCATGTTATTTAATCGCTCAAAACGGAGATTCTAGGATTCCGCAAATAGCATTGGCTCAAACATATTTTGCAGTCCAGACTCGAAAACAAGAGCTTTATCAGAAGTCGACAAACAATGAAAAAAGGTTAAACCTTAGAGGTGATGTATCTGACAAAAATAGATTTCTATTTAGTGCCGCCAAACAAGCAGGGGTATCGCACTTCGGCTTATTCAATGATGCTGGCTATAAAGGCTTATATGGTATGACTTTGAATAGAATCGAACAAAGAAAAAATATAAAAAATGGTGAATTATTGGACCGTGCAGGTTCAGAGGAACTAGGAGCAAATTGGTTTAGAATTACACAGACAGAAGCGAAGTTGAAGAGAGAGCAGATACGAGGTGATCTTGATGCACGCAAAACCCATCAACAAGTCGGAGAAAAGGTTCGACAGACAATCAAAAACCTTGGCGGCACTATGCCAGAAAATCTAAAACCAGAGAAACATATCCGTGAAGTTAGAAAGGAATTGAAAGCAGCCGGCAGAGCCGGCCGCAGACAATTGAAATAAATTTTTACAAACCTATTCTTTTACAGGCCTCTCAATCTCCTTCACTTCTTCGGCATCAGCATCTGCTTCAGCGACATTTTTGCTACCAGAAGATTTGATATCGATCTTCCAGCCAGTGAGTTTCGCGGCGAGGCGGACATTTTGGCCACCTTTACCGATAGCAAGTGACTGCTCCTCCTCTGTAACTGTGACGATAGCACGATGTTCCTTCTCATCTAGCTCCAAGCTTATGACTTCTGCAGGAGAAAGTGACTCTTCTATGAACAACGCTGGATCTTCATTCCATTCGACTATATCTATCTTCTCACCAGAAAGTTCGCTAGTGACTGTAGAGACACGGACACCGCGTTGACCGACCATTGAACCTATAGGATCAATATGGTTGTCATGAGAGATAACTGCAATCTTGGAACGTGAACCAGCTTCGCGAGCGATAGCTTTGATCTCAACGATACCATTTGCTATCTCAGGAGTCTCAGTTTCGAAAAGTTTTGCAAGGAATTTTGGATGTGAACGAGAAAGTTTCAAGACTATACCGCGTGGAGTTTCCTCGACAGCGTAGAGATAAGCGCGGATACGATCACCAGTCTTCCAACGCTCACTAGGGATCTGCTCTTCATAAGGAATAAGACCGACAGCACGACCCATGTCTATGTGGACCATGCCACGTTCGACACGCTCGACTGTTCCGGCGACGATTTCACCTTCTTTCTGACCATATTCACCCATGACGGAGACCTTCTCAGCTTCACGGATTTTCTGGATGATGATTTGCTTTGCTGTTTGAGCAGCGATGCGTCCGAAATCAGCCTTGGTTTCGAGTGGAAATACTAGTTCATCACCGACGACTGCGTCCTTCTTGATTCTGCGAGCGTCTTCTATGAGCATGTGTTGCTCAGGATTGAAACGAATCTTGATATCGTCGACATTGGCGTCTTTGATATCTTCATGTGTAGCATCCTCATCACCATCCATGATGACTTGATTGCGATCCACGACTATCTTCACCTGCCAGAACTCTGTTGCTCCAGAATTTTGATCAAATGAGGCACGAACTATCTGACCTTTCTTTCCATACTCTTTCTTATAAGCTGTGGCCATAGCCATAGCGATAGCCTCCCAAGTTTTGTCCTTAGGAATACCACGCTCTTCTTCGAGTTGAGCGACGACTGCATTTATTACTTTCAGATCAAACATATTGTTCATATATTTAGCGCTTTGCGCATTGTTATTAAGTTTTCTAACAAATAAGTCCGCCTTGCGGGCGAACTAATTACTCTAGTAATGTAGCACATGGTGCAGGAAAAGTAAAGAGTCGCTTTTCTAAAGAGGTTGCTATATGTTTTCTTTTATTATAATGTTCAATATGGAGGAAAAGTTCTAGGTGTCCGAAACAATCAACCATTTACTACGAGGTGGAAAATGCTAGAGAAACAAGCGGTACAGTTTGAAATGTTGAGGAATGGCATTACGGTTATTGCTGGTAAAGCAGCATATCTTCCAGGGAGAGTTGGTGGAGGAGATGTTGAGAGCTTACTGGATTCATCACTCATCTACTCGATCAGTGGGACGGCCGAGTCGGTGCGTTTCTGTTGCAGTATCATTGTAGGAGACAATTTGTTTGGCGGGGGCCCGTGCGCGTCTACCGGCCGTGCAATGCTACAGAATCGCGAAGTGCTAGCGGTAGTAGCCAAGTCGTTCGACCGTCGTTTTTATTGGCTTTCGTACACGACGAAACCCTTGTGTGTCACGGTCACGGAGGCCATCCATAAGAAGATCATCGCAGGTGTTGGTCTGGGATTGAGCATTGACCTCGTAAATGAACGGATCTGTATCGGCGATCCTTCGCGCGGTGCGATCGACGTTCCTTGTACGATCTAAGTGATCGTGCGCAATAAAACAAATGGTAAGTCCTTGCGTTGGTCTTGTGCCAACCAAGAAAGCTCGGTGGTCTCACGGCGCCGAGTTTTTCTTTGGTTTATATGTAGTTGACTTATTATTCAAATAATGGCAATATCTTTTCAGAGGAGAAGTTATGTCTAGTTTACAACAAGAAAAAATGGGAGAAAAATGAAACATCCACTTGATAGTCGTCGTGAAATTGTCGGTAATCATCCGTTCAGTATTGATCAATTGCCGGTTGTAATCGGCGCAACACCAAGGGTTACACCGCAGGCCTGCTTTCGTGGTCCGGAAATTATTGAGCTGGATCCCGAGATTAATCAGGTATTCGCACCGATTTTGCCGTCGGTTCGGCCCGGTGTGTGGACTCGGTTTCGTATGGGGAAAAAGAACAAAGAAGGTGTACTTGTCACAGATCATCCTGGTGAGTTGCCCTATATCGCCAGTCTCGCGCTAGGCTTTGACGATTCGTTTATGGAATTTGCTGACTACTTGATTAGTGCTCAGTTAGATTTCAGCCCTCTCCAGATGGAAATTGGCATCAGTGCTGCCATGCGCAACGCCAAGTTGAACGGGGAAAGCCCCATTCCACTGGATGGGACGAACAGTCTTTTCTTCGTCAACAATGGCCGTAAGTCATCATTCAAGCCGAGTGTTTCGTTGCTAGTGATGTACTGGAAAAGCGGCCGTAAATCAAGCGGAGTAGCCGTCGATCATTACCCGCTGGATGCGGTGATTGGTTTTTCCAGCTTACCCGGCGACACCTTGCACTTGCGCAATAAACCGCTGACGATCCTTGATGGTCTTGAGTCCTGAAGTTTGACTTCAAGAATTAACGTTCGAATATTCATGTCCGCGCGGCACCTTGCGAAAGGAGCCGCGCGGACATTTCGCTTTTATGTGTTAAAATAAGAGCACATTTACCGTACGTTTGAGTATTGTGCATTTATTTTATGTTCATTGAAGACACCCAGCTCTACAAATTTATCTCTGACTCTGGTCTTGTCGCCAAGGGCGACCTTGAAGATGCAAAGAAAGAGTCCGAAACTTCAGGAAAGAGACTTGGAGATGTACTTATTTCCTCTGGAAAGATAACTACAGACAATTTGCGCCGCATGCAAGCTTACGTGCTCGGCATTTCATTCGTCGACTTGAAAGGAGAGAAGATACCTTTTGAAGTTTTGTCACTTATTCCAGAACCTATTGCACGAGGACACAACATCGTTGCTTTCAAAAAGACAGATTCTGTTCTAGAAGTGGCTATGCTCGATGTAAATGATTTGTCGGCTATTGATTTCATAAAAAAGAAAGTAAATATAAAGATATTGGCACGTCTGACTGACACTGACTCTATTCGCGAAGCACTCGTTCAATACCAGAAAAGTTTGAAAGCCGAGTTTGGCGACATATTGCAAAAAGAAACTGCCGCTTTGAAAGT
>CAIPWS010000071.1 GCA_903868845.1 uncultured bacterium | reverse complement strand
TTTCCTCTACTAGAAATGTACCTATCGCAACTCTAGCAGATTTCAAGAAAATGATATGGGGTATGGTGAGCTCAATGTCACCTGCTGATGTCAATGCTTGGTCAGCTAAACAAGCCTATATAGCACTTGGAACCGGTATAGCCGCCGCAGCTCTAGAAGATGTTGACTCAACCCCTATTGAAGGATTCAATCCAGCAAAGCTTGATACCATACTAGATCTTCCTTCAAAGGGTCTAAAAAGTTCTGTACTCTTGATGCTGGGTTATCGTGATGTCAAAAATGACTATCTAGCAAGCGCAAAGAAAGTTCGCCGTAGTAGTAAAGATTTTATTTACTATATATAAAAGATACGCTCACTTATGTGGATAATGTTCAATCGCATACAACGCCAAAGCCTTAACTTGGTCAAAGGTGGTGACATTGGCTATTTCATGTTTTCCAA
Source organism: uncultured bacterium (assembly GCA_903868845.1). Lineage (GTDB taxonomy): Bacteria > Patescibacteriota > Minisyncoccia > Phycocordibacterales > PALSA-1337 > C7867-002. The sequence goes on along the minus strand of CAIPWS010000071.1, from coordinate 2,132 downwards.
ACCACCTCACTTCATGCAACTCACTCTTCAAGACGTTTAATATCTTGTCATCACCAACTAATTTAACGTAGAAAAAATAACCAATGCGTGGCACGTCAAAGCCTTCACGTTCAAGATCAATATGAAATGGCATAGGTATAGGCGTAGAATTTGCATCACCAGCAAATACACTCTCATGAGCTGGGATAACCTCTATATCTACCGCGAGCTCTTCCTTCCATTCTCTTATAACAGCCTGATCTGGTGTTTCTCCGTCCTCAATATGACCACCCGGAGGAGTCCACTTATCGAACTTTCTATGATGGGCAAGAAGTACTTTACCATCTTTGACTAAATATCCTGCAGCAAATGATTTGTAGAGCATGGTGATATTGTAACCGTAAACTAAAAGTTAGAAATTAATGTCCAAAAAACTTGGCGTACTTCTTGTCTTCATGCCCAATGTGACCAAGCCACCAATTTCCTAGATACCTTTCAATATCAACCAAGAGCATATCTGGCAATTCTTTGCTTTCAGCAATTCTTTGTCTTATTTCCTCATATTTCTTGAAGAACTCAGCGTGTTTTTTCTTGTGCTCTTCTAGTTCTGGATACCCACCCTGAGCCATATAAGCTTCTTCATATGTAAGATGCTGCCTGACATAGTCTACAAAGAAATTCATCGCCAAGACAAGATCCTTCTCTAAAATTATGCCTCCACCTGCGATACGATCGATGATCGCATTTATCTGACCAAGTAATTTTTTATGCTGTTCATCTAGCGTAGCGTCTCCAACAGACATATCTTTTGTCCAATCAAAATGTGGAACCATGTGCTTATATATGATTATTTATACAGTCATATTATACTATAAAAGTAAATAATGTTCATGTCCATATTTACCTCCTCCATCATTTCCCTCATAACACAATTTGCCACCATTGAAGCAGTAACTGCAGTATTTATCGGATTCCCTTTTGCCTGGATCCTTCGAGAATGGCATGAAGCAACTTTCACATTTATTGTTTTGCATAATATTTTAGATAATTATAATAATATTATTATACTTCAAACAAAAAGTTATAAATAGTACTTACATCAGTTCATCTAGGTTGACAATTTTTAGGTGAAATATCTTCAATACTATAATCAGAATATTTTGGAGAATAAACACCAACACTAGTTATCTTCTTCGTATTATCTATGAAATAACATTTAGCTAGAATGATTGGCCTTCCAGATCCTTCTTGAATAAATGCGACATACCAACCATCTACAGCCTCTTCTGTTTTGATAGATGTCGGAGGTAGATTGTCGCTTGGATATCCCCCAAACTCTGGGAATCGAGCTTTTATCGACTCAATCGCTGTTGATGCATTCATTGAAGAAGTAGTCGCCCTTTCTTCACTATGTCTAGATATATAAAATGATAACCCAACAATGATTACGACAAATAGCCCAGTTACAAGACTTTTATTCATATACATTGATTATACAACATTCGCAGGTGAGCTTACAGAGTCTGGAATGGAACATACTTGAAGCCATGGTTCTTAAATGGAAGGAGATATTTCAACTTATTTCCTGCCCACATAAAGCAAGAACCCATCACCGGACGGATTCCGCTAATGGGTGACTGACTCATTGTCTCAAGAGGCTTTCCTCATCTTAGCAATCGCCAATTTTGAACATTTATTCTAAAATAATAATGTGATACTCATTCCATTTATTGAAACCTCACCAAAATCTCTATAGCCGCATCCTTAGACGGATCTCCAGAAGGATTATCTTTTTTCAAGATAAGTTCACCCGTGGAATTCGACGGCTGACGAGGAAAATTAAGGGTCATAGAAAATGGAACAAAATCGGTTGTCATCCAAGCACTAAGTGCCTTGGCTTGGCCTTGAGCAATGATGCGACCATCCCAATCTGACAAAATTACAGGAAATACACCCTCGAAGAACCAACTCCCTACAGCTTCACCGGTTATTGTTACAGGGGAATATATCGAACCATTGGCTCCAGGACTGCGTACATGGATCAGATTGGCTGTAGTTGAGCTTGGAGTGTAATAAACTGCCACACCAGCTGGTGGAATAGCAATCTTAGTTATATTTTGAGCAGTCTTGGTTGGTACTGCGGAATTAGTTAT
>CAIPWS010000070.1 GCA_903868845.1 uncultured bacterium | reverse complement strand
CCCTATTAGCGAAGTTGAGAGGGAGTTATTTTCATATTCTCCAGAAAAGGCTTTTGAAGTGTTACCGAAAGCTGGTTTAACTCCGAAGTTGATCGACTCTACCGGATGTGGAGCACATCATCAGACTATAGGTGTCTTCGCCTACAAAGATAGACGTGTAAGTCGCCTCGTCTGGAATATCAAGTACAAGAAATCTGAGTTGGCGACGAAGATGGCAGGTTATGCCCTGAGAAAAGTGATGAATGCACTTTTAAGTAGTGACGACTTCACAAATATGTCAGTGACCTTGGTTATCATACCGATGCCAATCACGAAAAGGCGCCGTCGTGAACGTGGTTACAATCAATGTGAACTTATAACTGAAGAGTTGTCACGATATGTGAATAAAGAAATTCCTATAATTTTCGAAAATAAATTGCTCATGCGTGTTGCCCACACTTCTCATCAAAAGAATAAAGATCGTGAAGAGAGACTTGAACTAGAAAAAGAAATATTTAAAGTAGATGACAAGATTTTGCGCGATATGCCAAAAGACGCACACTTCATCATTGTGGACGATGTCATAACTACTGGCACCACGATCAAAAACGCCATAGAGGCAATGAAAAAAGCTGGTCTAAGAAATGTCCGCGGGGTAGCGGTGGCACACTAGGTCCTATAAGTAGAAAATTTAGGTAACTTACACCACCACCTTCACAAATCTACGCTTCCCTATCTTCAAAATTGTTGTACTTGTAGGTTTCCACAATGGATCTGTAATCTTCTCATCTGCTTCTGTTCTCACTGCGCCATCAGTAACAAGTCTGCGCCACTCTGTCTTCGATGGAACTACGCCAGCTTTGATAAGCGCATCAACCAAAATAGCAGAATCAAGTTTGATTTCGAGAACGTCGTCTGGGACTCCTTTTTTAGCAAATGTATTTGTGAAAGCTTCTTCTGCGCCACGTGCCAACACTTCACCATGAAGACGACGAACTATATCAAATGCTATACGAGCTTTTGCTTCTCTTGGTCCTCTAGCCAACAATGCTTCTTTCTCAGTCATAGGTATTCTTGTGCAGTTCAAAAATAAAGGCTCAATCATAGGATCTGGTAAAGCCATGATAGATCCAAAAAGATCGTTTGGTGTTGCATTTATAAATACACCAGTTCCATTACTCTTCGACATCAATTCACCGGTCTTTGGATTTGCGATAAGGTTCAATACAATTACCAATTTTTCTTTGTCTTTCAAGCGCTTCATAAGTGTTCGTCCGGCTAAAGCATTGAACGTCTGATCTGTACCACATAGCTCCGCATCTACATCCATGACCACGCTATCGTAACCTTGCATAAGTGGGTACATAAACTCATGAAGATGTATCGGTGTACCTTCCTTCAAGCGTTTCGAAAACATGTCACGCTCCAACATCTGCTGAACTGTGAAATTTGAGGCAATATCTATAACCTGTGCAAAAGTAAGCTTCTCCAACCATGTGGAATTGTAAACAACTTTTGCTGGATTAACCTTATCCTTGAAATCCAATAGCGGCTCAACTTGTCTCAACCAATCCTTAACATTTTTGTCGACTTCTTCGGAAGTAAGCTGCCTTCTAGTCGTACCCTTTCCTGTCGGATCACCTATACGTGCAGTGAAATCTCCGAAAAGTAGAATGACTTCATGGCCCAACTTACGCAACTCTTCAAGAAACATAATATTCTTCGCATGACCTATGTGAAGTGCTGAACCGGTAGGATCGGCACCGAAATATATCTTCAGTTTCTTACCAGAAATACATGCATCAATAAAATATTCCTTTGATGGCAATATCTCTACTACTGTTCCTCGCTCAAAAAGCGCTTCTATATCTGCGCGCTTTGCGCTATCTGCAACTGATAAACTTTTTTTCATTTGAGAATTAATACCACTTACCGTTTATGTTTACAACCTTTTTGGTTGTCGTGCCGGTATTTAGGTCAGCGTATTGGATAGTGATAGTATTACCATCTCTTGTCCATATGGAACTTGAAGTAAGGAACATAGTAGGCAATGGCATGATCATGGTCTGTGTCAAACGTATGGAGAGAGATACAAGATCTGCATCTGACATCTTCGTCACTAAGTTTTTCTCAGCAGGAGTAGTTGCCTTCTCTGTTATGTAAGCACGTATAGCCTTGGCATCCTTGGAAGTCATGATCTTGTAACCTGCAAGAAGAGATTCGTAAACAGTTCTCTTCTCTGCACCAGTGATGTCTTTTGAGCTAGCTGGGTTTACAGGTGCATCGAAGTTGACTGTATTTAGGTTTGTATTGAATGCATCCTGACTTGTAGGATTTATAGGCTGATTCAAGAGTAAGTTCTGGTTTTGGACGGCTATAGATGGGATACTCTTCTTTCCAGCGGCCATATATATGACAGCCACGACGACGATGATGACGGCAACGACAATGATTATTGTCTTGTAGTCTAGTAGAAATTGCTTAAATTTTGAATTTATAGGATTCATTTTTATGAAAATTAACGGTTAATATATGTAATAGTAAGTTGTAATATTGTAGCAAAAATAACCCATAGCAGATAGGGTGCTTGCAGGTATGCGACCCATTTTATATGAGGATAAATAGCGATGATGGCCCAGATAAGGGTTCCAAGTACCAGCAAAACGTCTACAGCCGCCCAAGCATTGCTCCTGAGTCCAAACTGTATAGGTGAAAATGCGAAATTGAAAATAAGGTTTAAAATAAATGGCAAGGCCACGATGGGTGGAATATCCTTCGTCACGACTTTGTAGAAGACTGTTCCGAAAGAGAT
>CAIPWS010000069.1 GCA_903868845.1 uncultured bacterium | reverse complement strand
CCAGACCTCGTGATAGATGAGGTAAATACGATTCCTTTCTTCGCGAAGTACTATACAAGTAAGAAGAATATCTTGTTTGTGCATCAGCTTTGCAGAGAGATCTGGTTCCATCAGATGTTTTTCCCATTGAATGTTATCGGTTATCTGCTCGAGCCGATATATCTTTGGCTTTTGAATGATAGGAAAGTCATAACTATTTCAGAAAGTACGAAGAAGGATCTTATGAGATTTGGTTTCAAGAGGGAGAATATTTCCATAATATCTGAAGGTATAGAGATAGAGCCGGTTTCGTCTTTGGAAAATGTGAAGAAGTCAGAGAAGCCCAGTTTGCTTTCTTTCGGATCTGTAAGAGCAATGAAGAGAACACTTGATATTGTGAAAGCATTCGAGATAGCCAAGAAAGAGGTTCCAGATCTTGAACTAGTCATAGCTGGTGATATGTCTCTCGATTATGCAGAGAGGGTTCATAAGTATATTGAGGGCTCAAGGTTTGCTAGTTCTATCACGTGTTTAGGTAAGGTAGATATAGTGAAGAAGGCTGAGCTTATGAGTAAGGCTCATATACTCGTCTCAACATCAGTCAAAGAAGGTTGGTGTCTAGTAGTCACAGAAGCTGGAAGCCAAGGCACATTAGCAGTCGTATATGACGCCGATGGCCTCCGTGACGCCGTGAAAGATGGCCTAACCGGCCTTGTGACAGGTAGAAATACACCCGGAGGTCTGTCAGCACAGGTAGTTCGTGCACTCTCCGATCAGGTTTTGTATAAGAAACTTCAAGCTGGTGCGTGGCAGTGGAGTAAAGAGATCACTTTCTATAAGGCTTATGAGAGTTTTAAGGCGAATATAATGTAATCATATGAATAATCCACTAGTTTCAGTCATCATACCTACCAAGAACTCCGCTAGAACTCTAGAGGCTTGTTTGAAGTCTGTGAAAGAGCAGAGCTATAAGAATATTGAAATTATTGTGGTGGACAATAACAGCACAGACAATACAAAGGAAATTGCCAAGAAGTACACTGACAAAGTTTTCAATCATGGACCAGAGAGAAGTGTGCAGAGGAACTATGGTGCAAAACAAGCAGCTGGAGAATATTTATTAATTCACGATAGTGATATATATTTTAATGTTGACTCTGTAAAGGAGTGTGTAGATGTTATACAAAGAGATAAAGCCGCAGCAATAATATTGCCAGAGAAATCAATTGGAATTGGTTATTGGGCTAAGGTCAAGGCTTTTGAAAGAAGTTTTTATGTTGGAAATGACTTAATTGAAGCTCCGAGATTTTTTGATAAGTTAATATATGAAAAGATAGGTGGATATGACGAAAAATTGACCGGTCCAGAGGATTGGGATATTTCTATCATGTTAAGAGAAAATGGTAATTATATATCAAGGATTAAATCATCTGTTCATCATGATGAAGGCAGTATTAACTTATTTGGAAGTAGCAAAAAAAAGAAATATTATGCTACTAACGTCTTTATATCTTATGCTAAAAAACATCCAAATGAATTTAAAAAACAAATGAACTTCTTTGTAAGATTCCCGTTGAATATGATTTTAAAAAAAGGTGTATTGCATCCAATCTTGTTTGGTAGTGTGATTATAATGAAAGCCTTGGAGTTTACTAATAGTAAATATTCACATGAATAAGAAAATATTTATAATTAGCCATTCTTCAGAAATTGAAGGACCAATTGATTATTATGAAAACTATTTGATCAAAAAAGGCTTTACTGTATCAAAACTTGAACATCCATTGGATGACT
>CAIPWS010000068.1 GCA_903868845.1 uncultured bacterium | reverse complement strand
CTGCATTTCATTTACAAGAAAAAGGATTCGAACTTTTCCACCAGTTGCTTTTGTAAGTTCAAGTCGAGCCGGTATGACTCTCGTATCATTCAAGACAAGGAGTGAATTTTCTGGGAGATATTTCGAGATGTTGGCAAAAATGTCTACCTTGATGTCCCCTGTTTTTGTGTCGAAGACCAGAAGTTTAGCCGAGTCGCGCGGCTCGACTGGATTGTTAGCTATGAGACCTTCCTTCAACTTATAATCGTAGGACAATTTGGATAACAAATATAAACTTTATAGATAGAAATCTCCGCTATATGCAAAAGGGGCATCACCTCTAGTACTCATGCTTGTAGTTTGTATAAGAACTGTATAAGGAAGTTTTGATATCTTCGATGGTAAAGCTAAATTTATTGAACCCCTAGACGCCTTCACTATAACAGGCTTAGTTGCCGCGTGACCTGTAGAGTCCAAAAGCAAAACTGACAAAGTTGTCGATGCTGTCTTAGGAGTTATAGTCCAAGCAACCTTGATAGCAGCTTTCGTGCTCAATTTTTCACCTTGCTTGGGAGATATAACATTTATGACAGGGTTTGCAACAGTAGAAGTTGAGACTGGTGCAATTACAGGATCCAAAGTCGTAGCTCCTTGTATAGAACAATCTGACAGTCTACACATCCCATGCTGTGACTTGAAAAGAGTTTGTTCCGACAAGTTTGTTAGCCTATTCTGTTCATTGCTCAATCTTTCAACATGAACCCCTATATAGAAAAACACTGCTGGCAAAACTCCCAAAAACAAAACCAAAGCCCAAAATCTTGAGTGGGCTGTAACTTTATTCCAAACAATATGTATTTCTTTCATGTTAAATGTGCGATTAGCTAACTTATGCAAATTATTATAACACTATATTTGGAAAATGTGTGGCAAGAATATAAACAGTCCAACAACTAGTGCAAATATGGCGGATATGAGCACTGCTCCAGCGGCTATATCCTTGGTATCTCTTGCGTATGGATGATATTCTGGTGATGTCAGATCTATGTCCACTTCTATGGCTGAGTTGACGGCTTCTGTGACAAAGACGAGACCTGACGTCAGTATCAATATTTCCCATTCTTGACCAGTGATCTTGAAGTAAATACCGAGCAAAATAACAATCACGAAGACCGTGAAGTGTAACCAAGCATTGTGGGTATTTTTCACATATAGCCATATACCCCTTGTTGCGTGGACGAAACTTTTTGCTCTTTTTGCAAATGAAAATGACATGAAATTATTTTGGTAAATTTGTAAGACCTCCTTCACTTACTCCATTCATAAGTTCTTCCGCACGCGTACACAATGACAAAAATATTTCTAATTCCTTCAGAGAAAATGTTCTTGGCTTAGCATCCTTCACGCAAAATACCGCCACAGGCATCCTGGTCATATAGTCATACAAGGCCATGCCAGCATAGAAGCGGATGAAGGGTTTACCGGTAACCATTGGATTGTCGGCGAAGCGAGGATCTTTCCTACAGTCTGGAATCATGAAGAGTTCTTTTGAAACAAGTGCATGCCCACAAAATGATATTGCACGTTCCCCCATTGCAGTATCTAGCCCTTGGCATGACTTGAAATATTCGCGATTTGCGTCGAGAACTGTAAAAGTAGATATTGGCACCTTAAGCCTTTCTGTCGCCTCTTTCGTCAACACATCAAATTTATTTTCTGGTTTTGCATCAGCCGAAAGTCCCAGCCTCATAGCGGCAACTTGTCTTTCTTTTTCGTTTGTAAATTTTGGGGCTGTAAGCATTTTATAAATTAATTCGAAGAGTTTTATTGAGCAGAATAACTACTTAGGTCCATACTGGCAGCATTCAGGGCGGAGTTAACTGTATTTACTGTCCAAGTATATGCCCACCAATATGTTATGACTGTAGACAACACTAGTATAACCCATGCGGCTGTACCTATATTTTTTGTCTTCGTATCTTCTGATTTAAAATATTTTTGACCTGGCCATTTCGTCACTGCGATGAAACAGATCATTGGCAAAATAATACTGAAGGCGTAAACACCAATCTGTGTAACTACGGATGTTGAAAGAGGCGCCTCATGAACTTTGCTGCCACAATTTGGACAAAAAAAGTATTGGGGTAAAATTGCTTGATGGCAGTATTGGCAAATTTCTGTATCTGGATTCATTTTGTTTAACCAAGGACAAGACGAATAGCAGCACGACAAGTGTCAGACACTACACCGCTAATAAGTCTATTGTTATCCTCAATCTTCACTTTCGTATTATTCTTCGGATATATGACGTAGTCACCAGAAATATAAGCTATGCGGGTGCCGTCTGGACTGAAGGCTTCTTTGTCTGAAAAATAGGCCAGTTTCTTGCCTGTATGGTCAAAAATATGAGTGCTTTCTATCCACCCTATTTTTACACCAGCCCTCTTAATTTCTGTACCAATTATTTGTATCATGGGCATATTATAGTGTTATATACGTATTTAGTCTATAAGCTGATGACAACAAAACAAGGCACACATTTGCATGTAATGCCCTGCTTTGCAATTTCACAAGAAGACCTATTAACGAGATCTTTTTGCAGCTTTTCTCTTTCCCTTCTTTGCAACTTTCTTTGTAACCTTCTTGCTTTTTGAGACGCGAGATTTCGAGACTTTCTTTTTCATATTTTTATGCGGTTGACCGCATTGTAGTTTTTTAAACAGAATAAATTATTTCTTCGAGATTGATGCGAGATCGCACAGAAATATTTTCTGACTACATTCATTATGACAGTATGTGCGCACAATGCAATATGTGTATAACAAAAAATATTGTCGAAGTTATCATTATGGATAAATAAGTGTTTGATGATAAAATCAATTCATCAACATGAACCTTGGCCTCATAATCATACTCATAGTCATATTTGGATATATAAGCAATTGGCTGAATTGGCGATATATCAACTACAAAATTACACATTTTTTGTACTACATCGGCGCTTTCGTACACGAGAGTTCTCATGCACTAGCCTGCGTTGTAACAGGGGCAAAAATAGATGAGTACAGAGTCTTCACATCCCAGCCCCACGTGACACACGGAAAATCAAAACTGCCACTTCTTGGTGGAGTTATCATATCTTCAGCTCCAATATTTGGTGGACTCCTTTTTCTTTTTTTGGTCAATCACTATTTACTAGGAGAACATTTCGCTGTCATATCTGTAAATTCAGATTGGCACAGTATGTTGTGGGAACCACTGCGGGTCCTGGCTCAATTGAGACCGTGGGAATGGCAAAGCTTGGTCATGCTACTTTTGTTTATAAATATAGGAGCTATGATTGGACCTTCTGTTCAAGACATGAAAAATGTTTGGCCGGTTTTGATTTTACTTTTCTTCATAAATATTCCCCCACTCGCAGATATAGGTCTTCTAGCGCTCAGTTTGATAATTGTAAATATCATCATTCAAATATTTCTGATCGTGTGTATATCTATATACAAAGCAATTTGACCCCATACATCGCTGCATGGGGCCGGAGATTCGAACTTCTCCAAAGGGTTTGCGTTATTTTATGCTGTTTGCTTCTCCGCTTGCGCCAGTATTACGATCTCACGCAAGCAATTGAGGAGCTTGACGTGATACTTGCTTCCGGAGGTCGCCACTCTTCCAGCGACGACGTTTCGTGCATGGATGATCGTGCCGTGATCCCTGCCGAACTTGTCACCGATCTCCATAAGAACACCAAGTTGCCAGTAAGTGCAGATATACATCGCCATCTGACGTGCATCAACGATGTTCTGTGGTTTCCTCACTGAGAGAATATCGGCCACCGGGATGCCGTGAACATCGGCACATGCCTTCATCACCACACTGAATGGATCCTTGACCTTCGCCATACCAGCCACATCAATGATTGCCTTCGCCTCAGGTAAGAGCTTCTCATTGCCCGTCAAACCGACACCTTTCTCCCCGACCAAGAACAGGTCGATTGCCGGCTCAATCTGAGGCTTCTGCTTCTTCGGCTCGGTCTGCGGTTCTGGTTGCTTGGGTGGTTTTGGCAATGGGACTTCCTTAGGCACCTGCTCCATTACCATCAGTTCAACCGGTACTGGTTCCTTTGGTTTGATCTTCACCATCTCTTTCACATCGGGCATAGAACGAAGACAAACCTCTTCCACCGTTATTCCTTCTTTCTTTGCCAACACTTGTGCTGCCTTGGTGATAACTTTCATCGCCTCATGATTGCCGTGCAATGACACGTTATTTGTTACGCCTGCCAAGATGGCGAAGACGAATCGATCATCACCAAGATGAATAGCTGCTACTTGAACATCTTGTGGGCGTGGCGCGTAAAATCCTGCCATTAACCCAACAAGCTCTGCTACATTTGCATAACTCATAATCCCCTCCTTCGGGTATTTGTGTTCTATTGAAAGCTGCTTTCGGTCGTTTCTACCTATTTTGGCTAAAACTGTCTGACTTAGTGATACCAGCCAGAGCGGGTTTTGTCAATCTCGAGGCCGTGAAATGGCCCACCTATTGGATATCTTGAAAAAATATGGCGCATTTGCTAGCATATACACATGTCACAGTTTGCAAAAATTAGCCTTAATCTCTGTCTGTTGCCATCAACAGACGTTTTGAAGTCGGTTTTTGCAACTCTCTCGTAAAGTTTCAGACACGGACTCCAAAACGGATCCGTACGCTTGTCTTATCACGCGCGTGGTAAGAGAGGAGGCGTAATAGTACATCAAATAGGGGTGAACCATGCAAACACTAACAGTAGAACAAACTAGAACATTGTACACTCGGAAGAAAAACCGCAAATCGCCGCCGACCAAGAAGCAAGACAACTGCGCTTGGAGGCATGTCCTCGACGAGAACGGCAATCCGATCAGTGAGCCGGAGTTCGTCTTCCGTTCGCCGTTGAGCTCAGCTACCTGGTTGGACAAGGCAAGTCGCGACAAGCTCTTGTTCAATCTCGAAAAAGGCGGCGCCATGTTTACAACTCGCAAAGGTTCGACCGTGATCGAGGTCAAAGCTGGTGAACGTGTACCTGTAGGCACGATTGCCTGGTTTATTCCGATCAATGCCAACCACCGATCTCGATATATCAAAACCGAAACCGGTTGGGTTCGCCATCACTATGACGAAGTTGAAGGTCTGTAAGGAGACTTGCTCCCCCACCTTCACCACAAACAGTCTGACGCCCGCGAAGGTGTTAGACTGTTTTTTGTTTGTAAGTAAGTCTTATTAAATAAGTTATTACTAGCCATCACATCACCCTGCTATCATACGCCCAATGCAAAATAGCTTGACGCTGCTTCGGTCGGCACGACTCATCACCTGCTCTGCAGTTATTTCTCACCTGAGCGATATGACGCACCATAGCTTTCCATCGCTTTATTTGTATTGCGTCCTCATATGGAATTCTCCTGCCCATATAATATCTGCAATACCATTGAAACCAACCGCGCGGATCATCTTTGTATATCCAACCTTTTTCCCGCCAAACCGAAAGTGGTTGACTGGCATTTATTCCGAAATAATTTAACTCTGCGACATGCTTATTATCAGATCTTGTTGAAAATTTCGCTTTCACAAACCAATCCTTTGGAAATTCATCTCTACAATCTCG
>CAIPWS010000067.1 GCA_903868845.1 uncultured bacterium | reverse complement strand
TGTTTACTATGAAGACTAATAAATATATATGGTCTGCAGTTGCGATTGTAATTGCGGTCGTTGTAATTTCAGTACTTACTACAGGTCTAAGAAGAGAAACTATCAAAATTGGACTTATAGCCCCAATTTCTGGACTTACTTCAGGAGATAACCTTGGTCAAGGCTTTGTAAATGGAGCGCAATTGGCCAAAGAAGAATATCTCAGTAAAAATAATCACTTACCTGTTGACTTGATAGTTGAGGATGATAATTATGATTCGAAAAAAGGTTTATCTGCCTACGATAAACTTATTTCAATAGACAAAATTGATTCATTAATTAATGTGTCTTCACCAACTATCGATGTGATTAAACCTTTAGTCACAAAACAGCAATTTCCAGTATTACAATTGGGTGCAGAGAGTGAGGTTGGGATTGATAATATTTTTCAGATATATCCTGACCAAACTTCCATAAAACTAGTAGCAGATCTTGCAAACAAAGAAGGTGTGAAAAAAATTACCGTAATTATGGAGCAAGTGAAGGCATATGAGAAATTTATTTCAGACTTTCAGAATAATTTCCAGGGCACAATAGATATTATTAGGATTCCAAATACCGAAAATGAATATGGCCCTACAGCGCTCAAGGTAAAATCAAATAATTCCGATGCTGTAGTGATATTTACATCATCAAAAGTTGGAGCCCAGCTGTTGAATCGCATGAATACAATAGGCTATATACCGAGAAAGCTTTACTTTGATTTAGGTTTGCAATTGGGTATTTCAGACTATAAAAAAATTCTTGGAAATAATCCTCCAATATTAAATGGTGCAGAAGCATTGTATTCAATCGCCAAAACTGATGATACATTCACCAATAAGTACAAATTGAGATTTGGAACCCTGCCAGGATTTTTATCGGGCTATGGTTACGATGCTTTCAATACGTTGCTGGCTACCTATGACAAAAATCCATCTGTATGGACTTCAAATGTTCAAAAATACTCCACAGACAGTGTAACTGGTAAAATCAGTTTCAGTTCGTCTGGATTACGTCCTCCTGAGTTCTCTATAGCAAGATTTTATGATGGCGACCTAGCAATCGAGTAACCAAATAGAGTAGTCTATCTTTCATGTTATAATGTCACCAACCACCCTACCATGCGTTTTCAATGGGTGTTATCAGTTAACATAATTAACAGAACTATATGAAAAAATATCAATTAACAGCTATTGCAATGGGAGTTTCTCTTATTGCTATACCAGCATTTACAAATGCTCAGGTTCCCCCACCAAAAGTCGGCGGAGAACGTGAAGGATTCAACCGACCAACAATGATGAATAGAGACTTTGCTTCTACCACTCGTCCATTTATTGGATCATCGACACGACCAATGATGGGCAGAGATTTTTCATCATCAACCCGCCGAGAAATGATGCGTGATTTTGCTTCATCAACTTCTTCTACAACACCATGGGGCAATCGCGAAGATAAACGCGAACGCATAGATCAGAGAAGAAATGAATTGCGTGGCAATGGTAGAGAGTTACGTATAGATATCTTCAAGCTTCAACAAAATAATATAATAAATCAACTCAGTCGTGCTTTGGACAATTTGAGACAAGTCGGAACACGCATAGACGCACGTATCACAAAAGCAGAGCAAGATGGCAAAGATATGACTTCAGTAAAGGCTTTGCTTGTGACTGCGGATAGTAAAATCGCTGTCGCTTCAACAAGTATCGATTCCTTTGCTTCTATCAATAGTTCCTCAACAACAAATATCCAGTTGGACAGGCCTCGCCAGATAGCTTCGAGTTCTATCGCTGCAATCAAGGATGCGAAGACTGCTTTGACAAATGTAGTTACCGCTCTTGCTCAATCACTTGGTGTGAATATTGGTGACCAACATCAGACGGACAACAACGGAGCTTCAAGTACTGAGCCTGTGGCATGTACACAAGATGCTAGAATGTGTCCAGACGGTTCATACGTCGGCCGCACAGGACCTCGCTGTGAGTTTAAGGCATGTCCAGGAGCACCAATAGGAACTTCGACTGAGCAAACAAATTAATAAATCAAAATAAATTTCATGGATACAAACAATCAAACAACTCAGCCAGTAGAACACAAAAAGATAGGTCCTATAGTGGTGACCCTAGTCGTAGTATTGGTACTCATCATTGTGGCACTCTATATATTCGCTTCGAAGATTGGTCAGAGGGAAGATTCTGAGATGACAGATGC
>CAIPWS010000066.1 GCA_903868845.1 uncultured bacterium | reverse complement strand
GCCTCTCGTGTCCAGTGAGCTGCACTTTCGTGCATACCCCACTGGACAACGAGATAGACTGGACAATTTGCGTTGGGTCCCGTTCTGGAACCCTTCGCGCGCCTTCACCGTATTGGCCCTGTTTCGACACGACCACCCGGAGGTGCTGTTTTACCACTCACCACCGGCGAGCCGCCATTACCACCGCCACCATTGTTTCCACTGCGGTTTTGGATGATGATCCGCGGTCCCTGTTTTCCTCCATTCGACCTCGGTGTTTCACCTGGTCCTTTTTCGTTTTGACCACGCCGATCGTTTCCGTTAACACGAAGAGGTTCTTGACGTTGACCCTCCCTGCTCCAACCAGCTCGACCACGGAAACCACCGTTTCGATTTTCACCTCCACTGCGGATTTGCACCCGTCCACCGAACCGCTCCGTTAACCGTTCGCGGCTGTAAAACCGGCCATGAAAGATTACTGGGGGTTGGTTGAACGCGTACATGCGTCCTGGGCGGTATATGCAGTACTGCCCCGTCGGTTGTACCCACGCTGGCCGCGCACAGACCAAGAGAACCATCCTCGCGCGAACTGGGCAATACTCATAATGGGCCCACGTGGTGCCACCATAGTTATAGTACCCGCCGGAGTACTGCACCCAATGTGCAGCTGGTTCAGCTTCTTCGGCTGGAGCTTGCTCCGCTGGAGTTGTAAACTCCATTTCTTCGGTAACTACCGTTTTGGAACAGGCCTTGCTTGTTACCGAGACCACAGCCTTGATGACCGGAGCTTCTTCGGCTCCACGATCATTACCACTGACCTTGTCGTCACAAACGATTTCATCAACCGGCAGGACATTTCCCGTCGCGTTTTCTTCGATTGGTGTTACTTGCAGTGCTGGTGCCGTGAACAATGTTGCTGGCGGCACGTTTGTTAACAACGTCCCGTCAACCTGAACCCCAACATCCAACCCCGCTGACGCTGTTGTGCTCTGATTCACTTCTTGACCCAACGGTTCGCCGTTCGTGGTCGTTATGGTCTTCTTGTACGACTTCAGGTTTTGCGGAACGTTGACATTTGCAACGTTGGCAAAACCTACGGCGTTGACTCTTTGTTTGAATGGCCCATAACTGACCTCTTTGACGGTGTGCGCACACCCTACCATCATAACCACAACTGCAACCAGCAGCGCGCATTGCGCCGCTGATTTTACGACTACCGACAAGAACCCGTTTTTCATGGATTCCTTTCCGCCCGTAGGCATTGATTATCAATTTGCTACATCTCCCGACCAACTTGGCTAAAACGGCCTAGTTGGAATACTTTAGTATCATAACATTTTGTAGTGAAAAAGTCAATAGTAGCAACATTATTCCCCACCCTCGTCAAATAGCATGTGCGTAGGCCATTAAATAAGCTATAATTACAGCCAATGACAATACAATTTGACGAAGACAAACAAAAAAGAAAGATGGGAGACCTCTTGAAAAAAGAAGAGGAGGATTTAGTTCAGGTTTTATCTGGTAAATACAATGTTGAGTATATAAACCTGGCTACCATTCCAGTGAACACAGACGCCTTGCGCCTCATCGACGAGCAAACAGGTAGAAGCGTCTTGATCGCTGCTTATGCTCTCATAGACAAAAGAGTGAAACTTGCAGCCAGAAATCCAACAGACCCGAAAGTGGCAGCTGTTGTTGAGAAATTGAAGACTGACGGCTACGACCCTCAGATATATATCGCCTCTATGCAAAGTTTGGAAAAGGCCTGGAAATATTATAAAGATCTTTCTTATGCTCATGAAAGTCGTGCTGGCTCACTTGAAATTTCTGGCGACCAGATCACAGCTATCATTGACCAGGCGAAAAGTCTTCCAACAGTTATCTCTATCTTGGAAAATACTGTCACAGAAAAAAAGAGTTACAGAGTTTCTAGAATATTGGAGATCGTCGTCGCTGGGGCCTTGGCTTTGAATGCTTCCGATATTCACCTTGAGCCAGAAGAAGCTTATGTTCGTCTTCGTTATCGTTTAGATGGTGTGCTTCAAGATGTCACACGTTTCGACAATGAAACTTATGCCCTTCTTTTGTCTCGTATGAAACTTATTTCCGGAATGAAGTTGAATGTAAAAAAGGAATCTCAAGATGGCCGCTTCAGTATTCGTCTTGCTGTTGGTGAGATAGAAGTTCGTGTTTCTATTTTGCCTGGCGCTTACAATGAGTCCATGGTTATGCGTCTTCTCAACCCGAAGTCCATCAATGTTCCACTTGAAGAACTCGGTATCCAACCAAAACTTCTAAAGATTCTTCTTGAAGAAATAAAACGCCCAGACGGTATGACCCTCACAACTGGTCCTACTGGTTCAGGAAAAACTACTACTTTGTACGCATTCTTGAAGAAGGTTCATAGTAGTGACGTGAAGATCATCACTATCGAAGATCCAATCGAATATCACCTACCCGGTATTGTGCAGACTCAAGTCAACGACAAAGGTTACACTTTCTTAGAGGGTTTGCGTGCTGCTGTCCGTCAGGATCCAGACATCATCATGGTTGGTGAAATTCGTGATAACGAAACAGCGGATATTGCCATCAACTCCGCTTTGACTGGTCACTTAGTCTTCTCGACGATCCACACCAACGATGCCGCTGGAACATTTCCAAGATTGATAGAGCTCGGTGTGAACCCAAGAATAATTCCTTCTGCCCTTCGTGTCGCCATGGCCCAAAGACTTGTTCGAAAACTTTGTAAGGATTGTAAAAAAGAAGTTATTTTGGAAGGTGAAATAAAAAAACAAATTGAAGATATTGCGGCCTCTATAGAAGATCGCTCGCTTGTTCCAGAAGATAGATCGAAAATGTGGGTTGCTGTTGGTTGTGATAAATGTAACAAAACTGGCTATAAAGGCCGTTTGGGTATATATGAAGCCATACTTATGACTAGAGAAATAGAAATGGTCGTCCAGAAAAACTCAAGTGATAGAGAGATCTGGGACGCAGCGAAAGGTCAGGGTATTCCAACCATGAAGCAAGACGGAATTATAAAAATACTTATGGGTATCACCTCTCTAGAAGAGTTAGCTCGCGTGATCTCTTTGACTTAATTTTTTTGGTGTTGCGAAGAGTTTTTATCCCCCACTTTTTATTGCTTTTGGGGCACCGGAAAAGTTAGGATAGATGTAGGTTCGAGCACAAGAATCTCTAAGCAAAATCTTTCGACGTGATGTCGGAAGCGAGGCAGAGTCCCGAGGATAATTTCAGTAATGTTACGCAAGCGTAACCACCAAAATGTCCTTAGCACTATGCCCAAACCTGGGAAGGCCATTGCTTAGAGATTCATAAGCTCGAGTTTTGGGCTTTTCGGCCCCTTTCTAGTGACTCGCATAAGACTAGCATACATTAACTCTCATGTCAAGGGAAACAAAAAAACCTATAAATAAGGCCGCGGCGCCAATTTCTACCCCTCCAGACGAGAAAGATGTTGGTTTTCTTGACCAAACTTTGAGACCAACTCGCTGGGATGATTATATTGGCCAGAAAAACACAAAAGAAAACTTGAAGATCCTTCTCGGTGCGGCGAAAGAGAGAAATCATCCACCAGAACATATTCTTTTTTATGGTCCTCCAGGTCTTGGTAAAACAACTCTCGCTCACCTCATTGCGAAAGAGACTGGTGCGCAGATCAAGGTGACTTCTGGTCCAGCAATTTTGAAGGTTGGTGACTTGGCTTCTATTTTGACAAATCTTTCTGCTGGCGACATTCTTTTTATAGACGAAATACATCGCCTCAACAAAGCCATCGAGGAAGTCCTCTACCCTGCCATGGAGTCTGGAACTTTGGATATTATAATTGGAAAAGGACCCTCAGCTCGCACTATCCAGCTCGAGTTGCCACCTTTCACTCTCATCGCCGCAACAACTCGTGTGGCCATGATTTCTGCGCCTCTCCGCTCTCGTTTTTCTGGAGGAGTTTTTAAGTTGGAATTTTATTCAAATGAGGAGATTGCGGAAATCGTTCGCCGTTCCGCCAAAATACTTGGAATAAAGGCTGAGCCTGATGCTTTGGCAGAGATTGCCGTCCGCTCACGTTTTACACCACGTACTGCAAACTATCATTTGAAGAGAAGTAGAGACTATGCGCAGATAAATAAAAAAAACCTCGATAAAGATGTGGTTGAGAAGTCTTTGAATATGCTCGGTGTCGATACAATAGGTCTAACTAGCGCCGATAGGGATATTTTGAAAACTATAATAAATAAGTTTGGAGGAGGTCCAGTTGGTCTCAACACCGTGGCCGCTGCTTTGTCAGAGGAGATGGCTACTATAGAGGAAGTTTACGAGCCTTACTTGATACAGCTTGGCTTGCTAGAGAGAACACCTCGCGGTCGCATCGCCACAGATAAGGCGTATGAGCATATTGGTGTTAAGGGCGCGGCGAAGCTTATTTAGTCGCAATAAACTTCTTCATGAGGTTTCTATAAAGTTTTTCTTGTGTTTTTCTTTTTGCTATAACCATTTTGACCTCTCCTGAGTTTGCAAGGAGGTTTTGGATCTTGGCGGCGAACTCTGGTGTGTAGGCTTTTGCTTGGGCGTACAGTTCATTCAGTGCCTTTGCAAATTCTGGGGTGGTTGTAACTCGGAGTACATATTCTCCTATAATATTTATATATACATCTTTTTCACCAGCTCTAGCCTCGATAAAAGAGCCTTTGATGCGTGGTCTGTTCGAAAACTTTTTTCTTATGAATTCCCTGTCTATTGCGGAAATATAATTTATACCTTGCCACAAAGTATACCCTTCGGATTCCAAATGATTTATAAGTCTCTCTTCTGACCAATCTCTAGCGGAATAGAAGAGTTGATGTGGATTTATAAATATTACTGGATCTTTTTTGTCTGATTGATTGATCAGGATGTTTACATGGTGTGTGAGCACTGGAGCAATAGATAGAAAAGATGGTGATACATAAGAAATCTTGTCTGGAAGTATTTGGCGCAATGGTCCTCGCTCAAGTTGATTCAATTTCTGACGCAAAACACTGACCCATTGTGTATTTATAGAAGTTACACCTTTGGCCACCACAACCACCTCATTCTTTTTGAGGTTTCTTATTGTTCTATAGATAGTCTGCTTTGGTGTTTGAGGAAAAAGCCTTTGATATTCGAGGACTATTTGGGATGTTTTCAGAAAGCCGCTTTCTTTCAGGAGAATGTCTACTATGCGCAGTTCTGTTTTTCCTAACTTGAAGTTTATGGCCATAAAATAACTATTTGGATTATAAAAGTAATCAAATAGTGCTACTTACTATATAACACTTAATGAAAAGTTGCAAGGGTCTTTCTTGATGTGGATAATTGCTTTGTTATTAATTTAATTCAAATTACATGAATAAATCATATAAAATAGTGTTGATCGGACTTGTAGTTGTAGTCGCTTTTACTGGCATATTGATATCCAAAAACAATAAGGCGGGTGTCTCTATACAGTCTTCCCTGAAGATCAAGATAGGTATATTAACCATGACAACTGGTAATTTGGCTTTCCTTGGTGAAAATATCATGGATAGTGCCAAGCTCGCTGCAGAAAAGCTTGGTAGAACAAACGATGTTGAGTTTATTGTAGAAGATGTTGGTAATTTTAGTACTCAAGGTACAAAGGCTGTTGCTGCAGCAATAAAACTTATAGATATTGATCATGTTCAGTATATTATTGATGGCATGTCATCAAATGGAACTCTTGCAAGTGCACCAGTGATTAACAATGCAAAAGTAGTGATGATTACTCCACTCACGGGTGGTAAAAATATTGATGAGGCCGGTGAATACGTTTTCAGAAATGGTCCGTCAGATATTCTAGGTGCAACTATTCCAGCACGTGACTTTACTGAGAAGTTTGGGTTTAAGAACGTAGCTTTGATGACTGATGATGCGGAGTACACCTTAGACATTCGCAACAATTTCAAGAGTGCTTTCACAGGAACTGTTGTTTCTGATCAGCTTATTAAGCCGGATGGGGTTGATTATCGAACGGAATTAGTAAAAGCAATATCCTCAAAACCAGATGTGTTATTTATAAACACTGCGACAGGAGTGTCGGCGCGCTATGTTATCAAACAAGCAAAAGAGTTGGGTTTAATAGTTCCAATAGTAACAAATTTCTTAGCCTACGGACCAGATCTTATATCGCTTGCTGGTAAGTCGGCTGAGGGAGTATACGTCTACGATCCTGAGTACAATGCGTCTTCGCCTGATGTCGCCGGGCTTATTTCTGATTATCAGATTAAGTTTGGCCACCTGCCCCCTATCGCATTCCACACAACTGGAACATATGACGCTATTCGTATGGGTTTACAGGCTATTGATGCTGTTGGATACAATGGACCAAAAATCCATGATTATCTTCTTGCAAATATTCAAAACTGGAAAGGTATGAATGGTGTGGTTTCCTTTGATTCACAAGGAAATTCGGGTACAGGGTTTGTTTTGAAGCAGATCAAAGACGGAAAGCTTGAAGTTGTAGACTGATAGAAATCTTCTTCATTTCGTGTATAATACCACCATAAATAAAACGCACCAAAACTATGTCCGGCCACAACAAATTCTCAAAAATTAAGCATATTAAAGCGAAAAATGACGCTCAAAAGTCTAAGTCGTTTGGTAAATTTGTCCGTCTTATAACAGTAGAATCCAAGAAGGCTAAAGGAAATATCCTCTCCCCTGGTCTTGCGGCTGCCATAGATAAGGCTCGCAAAGAAAATATGCCAAACGATACTATTGATCGTGCTGTGAAGAAAGGTGCTACCGACAACAGCGCCGCCATGGAAATGAACCTTTATGAAGCTTATGGACCAGGAGGCATAGCCATCCTTATAGAGGCCCTCACGGACAACAAAAACAAAACTGCACAAGAACTGAAACATATCTTGGCACTCAACGAAATTGAACTTGCAGCACCAGGAAGTGCTTCTTGGGCATTTACGAAGTCACATGAAGGCTGGCAGCCAACCTCAACTATGCCTCTCGAGGATGCAGATATAGAAAAACTTTCCAAAGTTGTTGAGGACCTAGAAAACAACGACGACGTCCAAAACGTTTACACGAACGCTGAGTAATTACTACTAAACAGCCGCTATTCGCGGCTTTTGCTATAATTGAGCCATGAAGATTATCGGTATAGACCCAGGTTATGAAAGACTTGGTATAGCCGTCATAGAAAAAGAAACAGGAAAAACTGCCGGCCAAAAAAACCGCGAGTCTGTTCTTTATTCCAGTTGCTTTCGAACATCTGCAAAAGACCCTATGCACAAGCGTCTTGGTGAGATAGGTGCCGAGATATCGCGCGTGCTGACCGAATATACTCCAGATGCGCTCGCTATAGAAACTCTATTTATATCTACAAACCAAAAAACTGGAATGCGTGTCGCTGAGGCTCGAGGAATCATCATGTATGAAGCTATAAGGCGCGAAATCCCTGTCTATGAATACAGCCCAATGCAGATCAAAACATCTATCACAAGCGATGGTTCAAGCGATAAAACAAGAATGATAAAGATGGTAAACCTCCTCGTCAAACTCCCACCTAAAAAGATGTTGGATGATGAATATGACGCTATTGCTGTGGCTCTCACCCACTCTGCCATTGCTCGTTAAAGGCTTATAAACTTGGTTTTGCTTCATTGTTCCCTTATCCACAGCCCACGGTTCTTGCCAAAACATTGCCTGTTTGTT
>CAIPWS010000065.1 GCA_903868845.1 uncultured bacterium | reverse complement strand
AGGGGTCTCATCGCAGTCTGGCATGATGAATCTCACTGGAATAAATACCTAAATGGTCGCGATGACGTTAAAGTTCTTTCACCTTCATACATGTATCCTGAAGGATCAGGCTTGGATTGGACGCCTATCATTATGCAAAGAAGAAAGAATCAGCTTGGAACATTGAATAGAATACGTGGTCTCAAAGATACTCTATTTTCGAAAAGTGCAATAAAAGATTTACTCAGAAAAATTAAAGTTCGTGCTATATATTCCGTATTTGAGTTCAAGGATAATATAACTTGCTCACTTCCAGCAGTAAGGCTTCAGGCGAAGCGATCTCCACGCATGTCAAACGATAAACGCAAAATATCCGTGGCCATAACATGCTACAAACGCGAGGCCATGATACACAAAGCCCTCAAGAATATCACGACAGATGACCGTGTGTCTGAGATAGTCATATTGGATGACGGCTCTCCTGAAGATTCATTTAAAAAAATGACTGAGGTGGTGAAATCTATAAATTGTCCAAAGATAAAGATACATCGAAGAGAAAACAATCTCGGAGTATTGGCAACAAAGATAGAGTCTGTTGCGCTGTGTACCAATGATTGGGTTATCATGTTCGACTCTGACAACACACTTGATAAATCATATATCGACGCCATATTTGATCAAAAAGAGTGGCTGGACAATGAGATATATTCCCCATCGTTTGCATATCCTCTTCTTGATTTTAGTTCACTTGGTGGTCGAAAACTAAATTTTGCGGACATGAGAAACCTACTAATAACCAAGACTGACATAATAGAAAAATTCCTAAACAATTGTAATTATCTAGTGAACAGAAAAAGTTTCGTTGCAACACTAGAAAAATATAAGATGTTCAATGTATACGCTGCAGATAGTTTCTTCATAAATTATCTATGGGTGAGCACTGGAAACTACATTGCTCTACTTCCAGGATCGAAGTATGTTCACAGAATCCATAAGCAAAGTATATGGAGAGAATTGTCTGGACCATCATCTATCGTCTTCGAAAAACTTAGATCCCGCGTACTCTCACTCAAAAAAGCAGAGTATGATGATGTGAAAAATGAGTTTGGAATAAAATAGGTGCAGCGAATATAAAAATTATGATTACAGTAAAATTACAGGGTGGGTTAGGAAATCAGATGTTTCAATGCGCGATCGGCAAATCTATAGCCAAGAGAAACAATACGGATCTTATTTTGGATTTGACTCTACTGAATCATAGAATACCAACCAGGAGTAAATACACTTATAGAGAACTTCAGCTAGATATATTCAACTTCAACATACAGACTACACTACTATCAAAGGCTCCAAAGTTTTTGAGAAATCCGGCTTACGTATTGCAGGTACTTATAAATAAGACACGCCAATTTACTAGTAAAAATAAAATGGTGTATGAAAAAAAGGCATATTATCTTGATCAAAATATCATGAAGCTTTCCGATACCTATCTAGATGGATTTTGGCAAAACGTAGGTTATTTCAAGGATATAGATGCTGAAATAATAAAAGAATTTACCTCATTCAGAAATCCCCTCTCAGATGCATGCCAAGCCAAGCTCAAAGAAATCACTGACTCAAATTCTGTTTGCGTTAATTTCAGAAGGACAGACTATGTAACAAATAAGCAGGCTAAAGAACTTTATGGCGAACTCAATAATGATTATTACCAGAAAGCTCTAGAGATGATAGCTGAAAAGTTCGGTGACATACATGTATTTGTATTTTCAGATGATGTTGCGTGGAGTAAACAAAATTTCAAGACAAAGTACAAAATGACATACATAGAAGAAGACTGTGCGGGATGGAAATACTCAGGATATTTCAGATTGATGATGGCTTGTAAGCACAACATTATTCCAAATAGTACCTTCGCATGGTGGCCAGCTTATCTCAATCAAAACAAAAATAAAATTGTCATAGCTCCAAAGATTTGGGTCACAGACAAAAGCGTAGATCCTTCAGGAATATTCGAGAATAACTGGATCAGAATCTAAGCAAAGCACGACGTAAGGCGTAAAGACGAACGAGATAAGAACTTGCTCTCATGAGTTTGTTTTGTCTTCTTGTCACCTGTAAAGAATGTAATCTATATGCAATCAATTTCTCTGGGACATTTCCTACTTTGTTTTTGAAAATAATTCTTGTCCACAATTCATAGTCTTCTACGTGTTTGAATGGACGATATGCACCCGCCTTCACAATAATATCCTTATCGAACATGACTGTTGGATGTATGAAAGGATTGTGAAGTATGGCATATGACCTTACTGCACCAGCCTCAACTGGAGGAAATCTCAAATCCCCCATCTTGTCACCATCTTCATCAATCATGTCTGCCCATGTACCACAAAGAACCAGATTATTGTCCTGCATGTATTTCAATTGCTTTGACAATCTTTCAGGATACGCAACATCATCCGCATCCATGCGTGCTACATATTTTGCCTTTGCTTTAGTTAAAGCAAAATTCAAAGTACTAACCAAACCCTCGTGAGGTCTCTTGAAATACAATATTCTTGGATCTTTGAATGCAGCAACTACGACCTCTGTTCTATCGGTCGAGCCATCGTCAGCGATAATGAGTTCAATGTCTTTTTCTGTCTGTGCCAAAACGCTTGATATAGCTTCGCCTATGTATTTGTCACCATTATATACTGGCATTATGACACTTATTTTTGGCATATCATTTATTATATTTTATTGTTCTAGCTTCAAAACTTTGGCCAAAATATCTTCTGGGACTTCATTTGATGATGGTGCGGGTGCTGGTGCTGAGACTGGAGCTTGTGCAGGAGGTGTCACCTTTGCCTGTGGCTGTATTATTTTATTCAAATCCTTCAATGAACCAAGCGATTGAAAACCATCACTTTTTTCTTGAGCAGCCGGTTGCGCAGTTGGTTGCGTCGCTTGTGCGGATTTATTTTCTGCAACTTTTTCAGCAACTTTCTGATCTGCTTTCTCGGTCTTAGCTTTTCCTAGTGCAGCAGCCAAAGCACTCTTCAGATCATTTACATTTTTGGGTGTCTGAATCTTTGGGTCTGCCCTATTTGGTTGTACAGGTTTTACTGGTTTTGCCAATGTAGAAAGTGGAACAGGAGCAATAACCGGTTTTTCTACAGGCTTCGTGACTACTGGCTTCGTCACTACAGGCTGAGGTTTTGGTGAATTGTATGAAACAGGTTGAGAAGGTGCGACCGACGGCTTCTGTACAACCGGAGCAATAACAGGCTTAGGTGCCACTGCAACCTTCGGAGCTGGTGCTGGCTTTGGAGCACCTTCATGGAATTTGATGATAACTTCCTCGACTTGAGCACGAGGATGTGAGAACTGAGCACGCGAAGAATCAATAATCTCCTTCACATATGAGATGTCTGGATGTGGTATAGGTGGCAAAGTAGTTGCAGAAAATGGTGACGAGGTCAAACCATCGATCATAAGTTTGAGATATATCTGTGCAAAACCTAAGTTAACCAGATCTTCTATCTCAAATTGCGGAGCAAACTCCTTCTCCAGAAATTCTGCGTCTGTAGCTCCGACACGAAAAACAATCATGGTACCGACGTTACCGAAGATGGCAGGTCTTACAAATTCATCCATCTGCTCAACATATTGGTGCGCTATCGTGAGGTTGAGTTTATATTTACGTGCCTCGGACAAAATATCGGCGAAGGACGCATTGGCGAAGTTTTGGAATTCATCGACGAAAAGATAGAAGTTCGGCAAAGTCTTGAGTACTCGGTCTGGAACGTCAGCACGTGACATGGCTGCAAGATATATCTTCGTAACAAGGAGACCTCCGAGAAGTTTCATATTGTCGTCACCGATACGTCCCTTGGACAAGTTTATGATAAGAATCTTCTTCGTATCCATAGCCTGACGGAAATCAAAAGAAGAAACTGGCTGACCGATCATATTACGAATAAGTGGATTTGCGGTAAATTGACCGACCTTGTTTTGAATAGAAGGCACAGCTTCAGCAGCCATACGTTCTGTATAGTTGGCAAATTCTTTTACCCAAAAAGTTTTAACAGATGGGTCTTGGACCTTCGACACAACTTCCTTACGATATTCTTTGTCCGAAAGCATCTTGTTCACACCTAGAAGAGTTGAACCGGGACATTCAAGAAGGGCCAAGAGAGTATTTGTCAAAATATATTCCATACGTGCTGACCAAGCATCCACCCAAATCTTTTTGAATGTACTCATAAGACCCGAGACAACAAGGTGTCTCTTTTCTGGGTCGACACTTTCTAGAACGTTAAATGAAATAGGAAATTCAGTATCGAAAGGCGCAATATGTATAACATCCTTTATGCGATCCTTCGGAACATACTCGAGCAACAAGTCTGTAGTCTTTCCGTGAGGATCGATGAAACAAAGACCTTCACCATTTTGAATATCTTGAACGGCCATATTTTCCAAGAGACAAGATTTACCCATACCCGTCTTACCTATAACGTAGACGTGACGAGTACGGTCTTTGGCTTTTATACCAAATTTGACCTTTTTATTTCGGGCGTCGGTCTCTGCAAAATATGTAATACGGTTGTCGTCCATTTGTAATGTAATGGTTTGAAAATATACCTGTTTGGGCTGCGCTTATTTTACCACTTTTTCTCCAACAAAAAAACCGCCACCCTGCCCGTGAGCTATAAGAGCCCACGGGACAGGGACATGCGGAATGCTTTCGAGGCGCCTAGGCTGCAGACGATGCCATTAACGGCAGCCGAACTGAGTTCAGGAACTCGACTAACGACGAGCGAGTCGGTAGGTGATCGGAACCACCAATAACTCCCCGCCGGCGAGCTTCGACCAGTTCAAGCGACGTCAGCCGAATTGGCCCACCTTCATGGCGTTCATACGTGAATGCGTGAATCGCATCCTTCTCATCCGGCGGTGCCAACTTCGCTGCGTCCAGAATGGGTGTTTGACCCACCGGGACTGCTGCTGCTTGTTTCGCCTCTTCACGACGCTGCTTACGATTTGCTGCCATAGCAAGTTTCTCCGTGGAATTACGAGTCCCCGACCCTTGTTATGTCGGTTTTTTCACAACTGCAAAATTGGTTTGAACATCCCCCACCTCATTTGCCCCACTCGACTTGGTCGATTTAAAGACTCAATCAATTCCGTACCAAATGCTACCACTAAGTTTGAAATAGTCAAGGCTTTAAACTTGAAGAGGGTTCCGTCAACAAAGCCGATTTATTGTAGACACTGCCAGCATTCCACAGAATCCAACTCGTAAGTCCAGCATCGTATGTTGCTTTTATCTGTATCCTGACCATTTCAGGTGTGTATATCGCTCCGAGATCGAAGGCTTGTAACCAAGGTCGCATAAGTAGAGGTGAGGACGAAGCCACTTTCGATCGTCTTACGGCTGTAGCCATTTCATACTTCACAACTTCATACGGATACATGGCAGGCTTAGGATATCCCAAGAAACCACTTATATAATGAGATGGATAAACCATAGGATCTATGTAGTCGAAATATGACATTGCATTTTCTAACACCTGCCCTATTCCCATGTCGCCCGTATCACTCGTAGTTTGTCCAAACAAATCAGCGGAAATTGGAAAGTCGAGTTCATCGTGAAGATAAGCAAAAAATTCTTTTATAACTTCAGATTTTCCTGTGACAAATACTTTTGTACTAGTGGCGACCACCTTCGTACTTGTAGCAACCACTTTTGTACTTGAGGCCAACTTTTTTGTAGTCGTAGCAATCTTAGCGTTCGTCGATGTTGAAATATTTGTACTCGTAGCAATCACGATCGGCTTGTAAATATAAAATCCTTTTGGTGTCACAGAGTACACCGCACTCGACACTGCTCCATCAGAAGGAAAACGAACATAATCAAAATTTATTTCGTCGAAACCAGCAGAATATGCTTCCTTTGAAATAGATACTATGTATTTCCAATACTCTCTGTTTGTTGGGTCTGCCCAATATGCACCGCCAGAATCTTTCCAAAGTCCTCCAGTTCGCACGTCGTGAATAGCCCATTCTGGTTTCGCTTTCACGATAAATGGATCCTGAAATACAGCCACGCGGCCAATAACATATATACCTTTTTCGTGGAGAGCGCCGATATATTCCTTTATGTCTGGAATACGTTTCTGAGCGGCACCCATCTTCACAAGCTCAGGATCTGTGACTTCAATACCGATACGGCCACTATAGTCCTTCACGTCTATGACGACAGAATTCAAAATAGTACCAGTCAAAAGATTGAACAAACTTTTTTTGAATGAAGGCGTTCCAGCAGCCCAGTTCGTGAAATAGATTCCTTTTACACTTTCTGGTGGCAAAATATGTGTCACAACAAATGACGGTGTAGATGATGTTGTAGATGTTGCCACTGTAGTCGTCGCAACGATACTGGTTGAACTTGAAGCTATTGAGGTTGTCGTAGCAACCAAGCCACTGCTGTCAATATTATTTTTCATATCTGACAAAGAAAAGTGATTTGTTGGTAAAGCTACAAAAATCACCGCAACTATCGCGACGATGATTCCCGCAGTAACTATAACTGTGACGATGCGACTCATATCACAGGTTGATCGTTTACCGATTTGTCCGATGAAGATGTTGGTGTTGTCTCAGCTACAGGTGCTTCTTTCTCTTCTGTAGATTTATGTTCGACGAAAGGAACTCTCAGGTCTGTAGTCTTCGGTGCATCAGATCCCAATGAATATGCCAATATGATCAGATATAGTCCAGTTGCCACAGCCAAAATCTTTTGCCAGCCCTGTGGAAAACCTAAGAATAATAAAATAGCCACCCAGACTCCCAATACCATTATGATTTGTCTTTTTGACATAGTGGGTTGATTATAACAAAAGAAAAGGTTTTAAACTATATATTAATTGCTCACAATCACCACAAACTCCCCTCTCACCTTATCTGTATGAGTCGTAAAATAAGCCAACGCCTCATCAGGTGTTCCACTCACAACCTCCTCAAATATTTTTGTGAGTTCACGGCATATTGTCACACGCTTAGTTTTCTTTGCGCCATCAGCCTCATCAGCACCGTCGACATTTCCTATAAACATCACCAACGATTCCAATGTCTTCATTATTCTATGTGGTGATTCGTAGAAAATACATGTGCGCTCTGACGAAGCTATCTCTTTGAAAAGAGTTTCTCTTCCCTTTTTGTGTGGCAAGAAACCAAGAAAGACAAAGTCAGCACACGGCACACCAGCTATTGAAAGTGCTCCCGTCAAAGCAGAGGCACCTGGCACAGACTCAATCTTCAATAAGCCTTCAATTAGTTCAACCGCCATATCACGACGAAGAATAGAAACCAACTCAGCACCAGGATCAGATATTCCTGGAGTACCAGCATCGGAAACCAGAGCAACATTTTTTCCTTCTCTCAAAAGTGCGATGACATCATTTACACGAGAGATTTTACTGTGTGCATGATATGAAAGTACGCGGGTGGATATATTGTGACGTGCAAAAAGTTTCTTGGTGACACGAGTATCTTCACACAGAACAACATCGACTAAACCCAACACCTTGAGGGCGCGCAAAGTTATATCCTCCATATTGCCTATAGGCGTTGCAACTACATAGAAAGTAGACATGGAATCACACTAACATATTATGATACACTTCTCTATATGGATAAAAATGACCATAAGACAAGCCAAATAGTATATGTGACTCGAGACATCGAGCGCGCTTTGGGCATGATGCCTGGAGAAAATTTCCACATAGTTACAAATCGCACAGAATATTCAGAAACTGTAAAAAAACAATTCCGCGACTATGTAACTTTGATAGATCCGATAAGTGACGGCAGAACCATGGCCACAGAGTCATTGAAGGTACATGACCTGTTGGACACAAACCAGCTTCTAGAGACACCCGTCATGGAAAAGCTTATGACGAAAGATCGTTCCATACTTGTATTCAAATGCAATAAACTCATCGAGTCTATCGCCACGAAAAAAGGTTGGCACCTGCTGAACCCTTCTGCGGATTTGGCAGAAAAGATAGAAAACAAAATATCCGCAGTAGAATGGCTCGGTGAACTTGGAGTGAAATATTTGCCTCCACACATCGTCTGCGCCACGAAAGATATGAAATGGTCGAAGGAGCCACTCGTTATCCAATGGGCACACGGACATACCGGCGACAGCACTTCACTTGTAAACTCAAACGAAGAACTCGCTGCTATTCAAGCGAAATTTCCAGAGAGGATGGCTAGAGCAACTTCATTTGTTCGCGGCCCTTCATTTACTTTGAACATAGTCGTCACGAAAGACGATGTCTATACAGGAAATATAAGTTACCAGATAACTGGTATGCCCCCATTTACAGAAAATCCTTTTAGTACTATTGGAAATGATTGGAGCCTGACACATTCCCTACTTTCAGATAAAGAGATAGACACCATATCCGACATGGCTAGAGAAATAGGTCAGAAGATGGCGAAGGATGGTTGGTGTGGCATGTGTGGAATAGATGTCATACGCGACGATGAAAGAGGACAAATATATCTGATCGAGATCAATGCTCGCCAACCCGCATCTACAACTTTCGAATCTTTCCTACAACAAGAAAATCGCCGTAGTGGAGTTGTTGGTATCACTATATTTGAGGCATATATAAAAGCTTTGCTTGGAGAAAAGATAGAGTCTCCCATAGTCCACATAAACGACGGTGCTCAGATCATAAAGCGTGTTGCAAAAGGTCAAACTTCCACTCAGTCAAACTTCATCGCAGATGATGTCATAGGAGCCCTTCAACTTTCTGGATACAAAGTTATACAATATCCAAATACTGAGTACAACGAAGATCAATTACGCATTCAGAGCATGAAAGGTATAATGGAATCGCACTTCAAACTAAATTCTCGTGGTAAGGAAATCGCGGACGCACTACAAATGAGGACGAATTAAACATATGAATACAAAAACACTTTCACTTCGAGCTTTGTCAGTCATAGATCAATACAAGAATTTTGCAGTCGGAAAAGCTGTTTGTAATGTTCCCTATTTCAACAATAAGACTACACGCGCACGCGGAGCCCTACGAGCCTATGTGGGAAAAGGAAGTCCAAAAGATATTTACGAGGAAGTCACCGCGAGCCTGAACAAAGAACATGTTGCTATAGATATTTTGACTGGTGAATCATTGAAAAAATATCTGACAGACAAAAACATAGGTATAGACTGCTCTGGACTAGCTTATTATATTCTAAATGCAGAAAGTGAAGAACGCGGTGAAGGTAGCCTCGACAAAAATATTCATTTTGTAAATACGCACGGCTTATTTGGAAAAGTTCGCAGCCTACTTAGGCCTGTGGAAAATTGTAATGTCTCAACTTTGGCAAATGACAAAAATAGTAGCATCGTGAAGCTCAAAGATATTCAACCCGGTGACATGATAACCATGCTTTCCAAAACAAATGAAAGAGATCACATACTTGTTGTGAGTGCAGTCGATTTTCAAAATTCATTACCTCAAAAAATATATTATGCTCATGCAAATGCGTACCCAGAAGATGGTGTATATGGAACAGGTCTGAGACAAGGATATATAGATATCATCAATCTTGGTAGTGATAAGAATCTTGAAAATACAAACATCTTGGAATGTGCCTGGTCAGAGATAAATCTTCACTCCAAAATGTCAGGTTATGACGTCCTTATTCGTCGTCTAAACTGGTTATAGACCCCTTTTTGTGCTATTATTTTTTGGATGTTAACCATATTGCAAGGTACGGCTGATTTGGCCTATATTATGGGTTTTGCGCTGGCTGGGACCATTCTGGCCTTCCTTTGGGCACCCCTTTTGACACGCATGCTTTTCAAGTTCCATCTGATAAAAGAGCCCAAGACTGAACTAGTAAAACTCGGATCTCATGCCTACAAAGCCAACACCCCTATCATGGGTGGTT
>CAIPWS010000064.1 GCA_903868845.1 uncultured bacterium | reverse complement strand
TTGCAACAACTCGAGCTCTGTTATTGTTCTTTCTGCTGTTTTCATACTCAAATCCTGCTCATTTATCTGTGGGCTGTCACCATGAATATCTATGGTGCTTTCCGGATACTTTGACCTGTACTCATGTAACACCTTTCTTGCCTGTTCAAGCTCCTCGAGCGATCTGTTCCTGAAATCAAACTGAACTGCCGGTAATCCCATCTCCTCTGCTAACCGTGCTTGGTCTTCAATTGAAGGTGTTCCTCCGTTTTTTTGTTTGGTACACAAAACAACACCAAAATTTTCTTTTAAATGTCTGCGCCTTTCAGCTTGCTCTACTTCATTATTTTGTTGTGGTGATTCGAAAGGCATGCAAGTGAATTATACCTTATGTGCATTGTTTATAATAAACAAAACCGCACGGCTAGCCGAAGCTAACCGTGCGTTGTGATCTCAAGTCGGGAGGTTATTCCTCCATAAGGCTCTTGAGCGCCTTGTCCCATCGCTTTCCGATGTTGTTGAAGAACAACACCTTTTGACCATTGATGGTCGCGCCTTTGATGTGGTCGAACATCGCAGACACCCAACCTTCGTGGTGGTTACCGTCCGTCACCACAGCCATCGGCACCCCGAAGCCAGTCATCTCAAGGACGGCAGCGAACCCGTAAGGAACCGTCTCCTTCACGCCATAGTTATCCAGATTCAGTGATGAATAAAGCTTGTCCGGCGGCATTTCCATATCAGTCAAGACCGCGTCGAACTTCCGGCGTTTTGCAAGCGACACTGCATCAATCAGCCGATGGACAACAACCACCTCGTGACCTTTGAGGACAGCCTCAGCGATACGAAGGTTCTCATCTTTGTCATCAATAACAAGTACTGAGTAGCGGCCACGAAACTTCTCAAGATCCGGGAAGATCGATGTCTCGTCTTCGGCTGCAACACTTCCGGAGCTTACCTTCTGGCGCTTGGCGAGCTGTTCACAAAGCTGTTTGATTCCCTTGTCGCCAGCGAACAGGTTCAGAGCGTCCACAAGACACACATTTTCTGGCTGATTCGGGCTAATTTTCTTACCAGGGCTGATGAGCACACAAAACAACTGTTGCTCATTGTAGACTTCCCGCAATTCGTCAGGCTCCGTCAACAGAACAATGTCTGCTGACGTTTGCTCGGCAACTTCAGTAACCTCCACTTTTTCATTATCATTACCAATGAGACCAACGACCTGCATAAAAGCTTTGCTTACCGCACTGGGTTTATGGGCAAACATATTAATCTTCATGCTTAGTTTCCTTTTTTGTTTTTGAGTTGACTCGAGACCTATAATCAACAGATTACGTGTCTGTTTATCAACTCAAAATGGGACTTTAAAAGAGCTTTATACGAATATTATTATAGCATATAGATTGCAATTGTCAAGATTATGTGATATAATAGTTGGGTACGAATTTTTACAAAAGAATAACTGAAAACAACCCTACGGAGGAACAAATGACTGCTCAACAAACCGTAACGACTTTCTTGAGGGATATGATTATCTTGATCAAGAGCGCATTCCCTAACTACAGTGCACGGATCAATTCATTGGGTGTCATGACTGCAGATTACCCCTTGTCAGCAAGTAAGGCTGAGGGAGAATTGGAAGCTGCGTTTGAACCCCTTAATCGGACACTCTTGCTTTCACCGCGGTTCACAGGAACCATCTCAGCGGTCGCGAAGGAGTCTGAAAATCCGAGCGAACGATTCACCTGTGCGTATTGGATACTCGCACACGAGATAACTCATGCGATATCTGTACTGGACCCCTTTCTTAGTACACCAATCTTAAGCTACATTCTAAGCTTTTAACGCTTTTCTCGCAAATTGAACAGGTGACATTTTCAGTGCGGAATGTATTCTGGTGTTGTTGTAGGTCCAGACGGTCTGATATATAGCTAGTACTAATTCTCCAAGACTCTTGAATCTACTAGGATCACCTAGATCTACTTTGAATTGTGAATAGAATGATTCTTGATATCCATTCTCCCACGGACATCCAGGGGCAGATCTAGATATTAGTACTCCAACTGTCTGTAGAGCCTGTATGAATACATCTGAATTGTATTCACTACCATTGTCACTGTGGAATATCATAGGTCGTGGATTATTGAGTAATGCATTCATGAATGCAGACAATACCAGTTGTGTTGCATGTGTAGTGTATACAGACATACCTACTACCTTTCTGGTGAATAGATCGATGACAGTAGCCAAATACACTGTATATCCTTGAAATGGTATGTAGGTGAAGTCTGTAACCCAGATATGGTTCTCATACATGGGGTATGTAGTCATCAGGTAGTTTGGGTAAATAACCTTGATGTTCTTGGTCTTTTTGAACTTTTTACCTCTTCTTCTGTATGCTTTGATACCAAAGATGTTCATCACTCGTTTGACTCTTTTCCGATTCAATTTCAAATGTATTGCCAGTCTTCTTGAACCATATGAATGGCATCCAGGTATCCGTAACACCTCCTCAATCCTACACTTGAGTTGCCAGTCTTTGTCAGGTTTCTTTGGTTTATAGTAGAACACTCCTCTATACACATCCAACTCTCTGGCCCTGAGAGTCTTGGGTGTACAACTACTCTGTATCATTTCTTTTTTTGGGTTTCAGATAGTTTGAGAGTCAACTCTCCAACGAGTTTGTAGAGTTGATCTACCTCTCTCTTGAGTTTGATGTTCTCGGCTATAGTTGGTTGACCTTCTACTTTCTTTGCAATCCATGAGTATATTGATACCTCTGATACTCCATGATCCTTGGATGCTTGTGCTACAGTGACACCATCATTCTTGATACGGTTGATAATTTGTTCCTTAACCTCTGGTGCTATTTTGTGTGTTTTCATACTTGTATATGTTATTAGTAATTATACAAGATTCGTGTACGAAATTTGGGGTCCGGGCCACAGGTGAATAAGCACGATTGTCCGGTACAAACCTTATTGGCATAAATACTCTCAAAAGTTTGACCAAAAATTTCTTGTAAAAAGGATTGTCCTGTGGAGCTACCCAGAAATCAAATCCTCCTAAATATCCTGCTTTTATTATATCAAAACCTTCATTTTTCAGGACTTTACTCCACACTTCTACATCCATGGCTGGCAAGTGGTGAGCACTTAAGTTTTTGTCGTCGAGATATGAGTGTAACTTCTTTTGAACTGAGCCAGCGAAGTTCGGTGCTGTCAGGAATATATAACCATGATCATTTACAAACCTGGCGTGCATTGATATGACTTCTTCAAAATTTGTAAAATGCTCTACGAACCCAGAAGAGAATACCACATCATATTTTTTTGATTTTTCTATGTCGACTTTGAATATGTCTCCTTGTATGAAATCTCCCACGTCAAAATTTTCTTTCTTGAACCACGTTGTCAGTTCGTCTAAATGATCTGTTTGGTCAGCGCCATTTAGGTTGAAACCCCATTTTCCGAAATGATATAGGAATCTTCCAGGGAAGCAGCCGATCTCAAAAATACTTCTGCCTTTGTTGATATTTTGGCCAGTACTATTAACATTTTTATCGCTAGGTGAAAAAGCCTTTCTAAGCTCTTTTACAATAGGGTAATCCTCAGGCATTGGGGTCAGATCAAGATTCACATATCCTGATTCCCAGAATTTTTTTGTCGTTAAGTCTTTCATTTCAATTTATTATTTATTTCGGCGTATAAGTTTCTTCAAACCTAGTGTTATGAAATTTTTTATATCTCTCCAATCTTCATCCTCTAAAAATCCGAATATTCGGTATATGAATACATACAATAAAACAGATAATATCCCAGCGACTAGAAGAGTGGTTAAACTTTTCACAAAAGGTGAAATGACATATATGTCTACTGCCCACACCAGAGCAGAAGAGATTATAGTAGCAAGAATCTTCTTTGTATAGTAATGCTTTCTGTTGGTCAGTGTTAGATAATGTTTCTCTGTATAGTAGAACATGTAGGCCACAGGTAACATCGATATAAGATATGCCCATGCGGCACCTTCGATACCAAACTTAGGTAAAAGTATGATGAGCAGAATCGCATTGAAGACTGCCATGACAGATGACATCGTAGCGATAAACTTTAATTTTCCAAGACCAAACAGAAAGTTGGAAAGAGGACCAAATAAAGCCAAGATAAAGTTGGTCAAAGCGAGTATGGTAAGTATTTTTGCAGAATGAGTCGCGAAGTCTGCATTCAACCAATAAAGAAGAACTTTGTAACCGAAGGCTATAGCTGTGACCGTGACAGCTGCAGATATCATGGTTATCAGTCTGAAAGATCTGACATACAAAATCTCGAGGCGAGCTTTATCGCCACCTCCTTCCAACTGTGAAGTTGTAGGGAACATTGTTGCACTCAAGATATTTGAGAAGCTTGGTATTCTGGTCGTGACATTTCCAGGAATACTATAGTAAGTCAGGCTGCTTGGTCCTGCGAAAAATGGAATGATCAACCGATCTAAATATGTTAAAGCATTGTTCGCGAGATTGTTTATAGAGATGGCTGCGCTAAATGAAAGGCAATCCTTCATGATTGCATTGTCCCAAGCAAACCTAAACTTGGCTTGAGGAAGTATTTTCATTCCATAATATATAGTCACACAAGTGATGATGATGCTTGTCACAAGTTGCACTATGAAAATTTCTTGAAGCGATCCCTTCATAAGCACGACAGCCAATGTTCCGAGACTCGATAAGGTGATAGAGACGATACTTATACCATTGCTTATGTCGAAGCGTTGCATGGAATAGAGGATTGCAGTGTATGTGGTGTCTATAGTATTTACGAAAAATATAAGTCCAGCCAAGAAGATCAAAGAAAGGTATTGAGAATATTCTGCGAAAGAGGCTGGAAGTATATTTGGTGCGAAGTGACCTACAAGAAACATAACCATCGCACACAATGTTCCGACTACGGAGACGATGAGAAATAGGGAATTACCATTGTATACAAGTCTGGTCACGGCTTCAGAGTCACCTTTGCCATGATAGTATGCCAAGTTTCTAGTTATAGATATTCCTACACCAAAATCCAATATGCTAAGCAGGCCTATGATAGTGTAAACAAACAGATATATTCCATAACCTTTTACTCCAAGACTGTATATGATGACCGGAGTTACGAAGAGGGTAAATATCATTGGCCATATATAACCGATGATGTTATATGAGATATTTTTGAATGTTTGGAATGTCAGCGATGATTGCTCCATAGGCATTACTTTAGCATTTCGATATGCTATAGTACATGCTGTATTTATTAAGATTTAATCCACTTTATGTCCACAAAACCTATAGTAAGATTCATTACTCTGACCGCGCTGTTTGCTGTTACGCTTTTCCCCGTGATCATAGCTACGACTTTTTTCTTTCCATTTATAACAGGAAAGGCCTTCTACTTCAGAATATTGGTCGAGATCGCCTTTACTGGTTGGGTTTTCTTGGCTTTCCTCGATGCGAAGTATAGACCAAAGTTAAATTCTATAACTATTGCAGTTACTGTACTTGCTATAGTCGCACTTGCGGCAGACTTGCTTGGTGTAAATCCACTTCGCAGTCTCATGTCAAACTTCGAACGTATGGAAGGTTGGTTGCTCATTCTCCATCTTTGGATGTTCTTCTTGGCTCTTACTTATACTTTCGGACAAGGAGAAGAGGGCAGACGTATGTGGTCTCGTTGGCTAAATGTTTCTTTGGTTGTGGCTTTCTATGTAGCATGTCGCGGCGCATTGCAGTGGGCTGGTAAGTTGCCTATAGAGCAAAGTTCAAGCCGTCCAGATTCATCTCTTGGAAACGCGGCTTATCTCGCTGTTTATATGCTCATAAATTCTGGCATCGCCGTTTATCTTTTCTTGTCGACTCAGATAGAGCGTAAAGCTTTGTCACTTCGAGATCAGGTTACTGGATACATCATAAAAGAATGGATATATGCAATATTGGCAATATTCTTCGGTGTCATTCTGTATAGTACTGCTACTCGTGGAGCACTTATAGGTTATATAGGAGGTATTTTGTTGTCATTCGCTTTGTACGCTATCTTCGCTGGAAAAAAGGGAAATGTAAACGCACATGATTCTTCAAAGCATATCTTTTCAACAAACACATGGCGTCTTATTTCTAGTGCTATCATCATACTCGTTATATTGGCTGGATTCTTTGTATGGTCGCAGCGTAATAGTACATTCGTGAAAAAGAGTGAGACTTTGAGTCGTATGACATCTATATCTCTCTCTGCATTTAAGACAGAGGGTCGTTCTTATATCTGGCCTATGGCTTTGAAAGGTTTTACTCAAAGACCGGTTCTTGGATGGGGTCAAGAAAATTTCAATTATATATTCAATGCAAACTACAATCCAGCTATGTGGAGTCAGGAACAATGGTTCGACCGCGCTCACAGCGTTTATCTTGATTGGTTAGTTGCTTCTGGAGTAGTTGGTTTTTTGGCATACATCTCATTGTATATACTTTTCTTGGTTACTGTCTGGAAGGCGGCTATACCTACATCAGTGAAAAGTGCTTTGACTGGTTTGCTTGCTGGTTATGCTGTGAACAATGTTTTCGTCTTCGATAACCTCGCCAGCTACGTTCCTTTCTTCGCTTTGCTTGGTTTTGTGGTTATGCTTAGATCTCTTCAATCAAATAAAGTTGTTGCAGATGAGAAAGAAGTCAAAACTTTGTTCGGTTACGGAACTTTCAGTAATGACGCTATAGAATATGTCGTCGCTCCAGTAGTTATAGTTTTGTTTGTTGCCGGTATATATTTCTTCGGAGTTAGACCTATAAATGCAAACAAGACTCTGATCTTGGCTTTGCAGCAGTGTCAGCAAGGAGGATCACCAGATGCTGCGTTATTCAAAAAAGTTTTGGATATAAATGTTTATACAGCAAACCAAGAAGCTAGAGAGCAGATATTGTCATGTGCTGGAAACGTTATCTCTTCACAGGTACCAGAACCTACAAAGCAGGCATTCTTCGCTCTTGCTGGTCAGGCTATAAATGATCAGGTGAAGGCAACACCAAATGA
>CAIPWS010000063.1 GCA_903868845.1 uncultured bacterium | reverse complement strand
TTTGATGTGCGCATCTAGTTTCGCGTACATTTTCTCAAAGTTCTTATGAAATATGAAACCGATAATTTTACCCATGTATATCTTGTAGGAATTTATAGTCCAGCCAAATATTTGTCCATCTTTGCTGTGTTTACGAAAAGTGGGGAAAGATTTTTACCAGCCTTGAGGTCACTTTCACTCTGCTCAATGATCTTGGCGAGCATTTTGGAAGGTTTCGACGGCGCAGTAAAAGTCACGCTCTGGTCCGCGATGAACTTCTTCAAGAAGGCATTTATAATTGTGCTCAAAGGGAGACCCATCATCTCCGCTGTCTTCACAGCAGCTTCCTTAACCTCTTTGTCTGCTTTGATGTTTATGAGTGTTTTCATAACCGTAGTATATACAACGGTTATATTTTGTCAATTCTAAGGCTTCCTCTCCAACAACCTCCACGTCGACTTGAAAATGCTTCGCAGCATGTTCGCAATAACCGGTGACTCTATGATGATAGCAAATATCTCCTTTTCTTTCGACGAAAGGAAAGCTATTTTGTTGCTATATATGTCCAGAGAAACATTTACAGGTGACTCTGTCGACAAAGTACGAGTTTCTCGGAACTTATTGCTGGCAAGACTCGGGTCATTTGGGTCATCTGAACCGGAAGTAAGAATATAAGAGAATATCTGGAGCTTTTCTCGACGCTTCAGCCAACCTGGGAAGTATTTTGGCAATATTGAGATCATGTCGAGGTTAGAATATGCATGTAACTCTCTAATATTGGTCTAATGGTAATTTAAGCAGTCTGTTTGCGTAGTATTTCAGTAGCAATCTTCCTGATTCTTTCTTTGTTTTTTCCGCGATGCGCGCCCAAAAGATTCTTGAGGCGACTCCAATAACCATCCAATGAATTAGTGGTGTTTGAAATGTTCAGGCTAGGATATTTTTGATATGTAAATAGAAATGGCAGGTTTTTTCTAAGGCTGTTGTAAGCCGATCTAACCCGGCGATGTGTATACCTCCAATGTCTGGTGCCAAGCGGATATGTCTTTTCATTAATGAAGGCTCCATACTTTTTGAACCATTCATCAAGCTCACGAGTCAAAGTCTGTTCGTCTGTCTTCGATATTGAAAATCCGATTGTAAGCAATGTCTGACCAGCTTCTGTCTCTGGTCGCAAAGTCAGTTTCCTCTTAATGGTTTGTAACTGATGGAACTGACATATCTGTACTGGTATACCTCGAAAAACCGTTGGTATGCCTGTCCTGCCGTCTAAAATGACCGCCTTCAATTGAAAGCCCCTGGACTCAAGGTTTGCTTTCAGTGCAGCATATCCTTCTTTGGTTTCAGATGGAATCCATGCCCATCCAAGGTTAACTTTGAGATTAGGTTCACGAGCAGCAAGTAATACATCATCACCTAAATGAGTAGCATCAAAAACACACACAACTTGTTGTGGTGGTATCTGAATGCTTGGTCGAGTCTCGACACGGTCAATGATATGCCGTATGGTCTTCTCGCTTTTTCCGTATGCCTCAGTTAGGTCTTTAACCGTTTGTCTTTTCCATACATGATCTTTCCAGATCTTCTGATCGGACTTACTTGGTCTCCTTTTATTTTGAAATTGATTACCACAATCTGAGCATTTGTAGTGCTGAATATTTCTTCTCTTTCCATTCTTCTTTACTTCCGCTTTACCGCATTCAGGACACTTTTTTTACGCATGGTATCTAGTTAATTAAGCTTTTACCAATACAGGCTAACACAGAATCGTCATTTCAGACTGCTTAAATTACCATTAACTCACAAAATCTGTCCAAATTTGCATATATACAAAAACAACCTCTTTCGAGGCTGCTTTTATCTTTTTACTTTTAAC
>CAIPWS010000062.1 GCA_903868845.1 uncultured bacterium | reverse complement strand
GTATTGAAATATTTGCTTGCACTTTCATATGACACAGCAATTTTCTTGGCAAATTTACCAGCCCAAAGGTTCACTCTACCTGGTTGACTATCTGACTCATGGATAACTACAGGAATGCGTAATAGTCTTGCTGCAAATAATGCAGGAAAACTTCCGAAGCCTCCTTTTCCAAAAACTACGTCTGGATATATTGAAAACAATATTATGACATCAGTTGCACAACCAAGTGCTGTCATGAAAGCATCCCTTATGTTCAATACTGAGAAATATCTTCGTATCTTCCCTGCTGGAACGTAAATGTACTCGAGTTCATTGTCGAAAAGAGCTCTAGGGTTATATTTACTAGGTGCCATGTAGTACAAAGTTGGCATCAATATCTTCCTAGCTTTGGCTTGTTCACGAAGGCTCTGCACGACGGCGATAATAGGATAAAAATGACCGCCAGTCTCCCCTCCTGTAAATAAGATTTTCATGGCTATAATATTATCATTATTTGGTTATAATTTCCTGTACTTAGAAATGTTCGCAACTATACCTGTCGCTGCCAAAGAAATGATAAGCGCAGTACCTCCATGGCTTATGAACATAAGCGGAACACCAGATAGTGGTATAAGACCAAGCATTGCGGCCATATTCACGAAAGACTCGGTAACAATGAGAATGGCGACACCTATAGCAACGAATGCTCCGAATGAGTCAACTGACCTTATGCTGACACGAAATATGCTCGAAGCAAACAAAAGGTACATGATAATAAGACCCACGCTTCCGATAAATCCGAATTCTTCTGCAGCGACAGCAAATATGGAGTCATCTGTTGGTTGTGGTAGATATCCGAACTTCTGAATACTTTGGCCGAAGCCACGACCAGTGATCTGGCCTGAACCTATGGCTATGAG
This sequence comes from uncultured bacterium, assembly GCA_903868845.1. Lineage (GTDB taxonomy): Bacteria > Patescibacteriota > Minisyncoccia > Phycocordibacterales > PALSA-1337 > C7867-002. The sequence continues at coordinate 854 of CAIPWS010000062.1, read as the reverse complement.
AGATTGATTTATCTGGTAACCAGCACCTTGAGTGTCACTAGCTCTGTTGAAGAATGTTTGGACACGACGAAGTGCATATGGTCTCATGTACACAACACCAACCACTAGTGTTGCCATCAGCAAGAAGGCTACTAGAATGTGTTTGACTGGAACTCCTGCAACGAAGAGCATGACTATTCCAGTACCACCTATGATAAGTAATGTATCTGTATCAGATTGGACAAGTAGAAGTATGCCGAGAACTGCCATCATGATTATGTATGGGAAAAGTCCGTATTTGAAAGTCTTTATCTTATCTTTGGCAAAATATATCCAGGCTGCTAAGTATATGATAAATGCAATCTTCAGTAACTCAGAAGGTTGGAAAGAGATGGGTCCAAGCGCTAGCCAGCGTGAAGCACCACCGTGATATATAGAAAATTTAGGTATAAACAATAGAAGGTTGACTGCAATTGACCCTAAGAATATAAATAAGGCCGATCTTCTTATCCAAGCATGATCTATCTTGGAAAATACAAAGAAAGCTATTATTCCAAGTACTAAGCTTATTGCTTGTTTACCGGCTATAGAACCGAAGCTGACTGTATTTTGTGCAAGAAGACCAAGAGAAGCGGATAGAAAAATAATAAATCCGGATGCGGTTAGCAGCCCAACCATAGTCAGAAAAAAACCATCTATTTTGTTTACACGAAAAGCCATTATGCTTTTATTGTAGCACTATCATTTTTGAAAGTCTCAATGTCGCTTCTCACTTGTTCATAATCTGGTAGATCAGAGATCTTCGAAACACCCATTTGTGCCAAAAGTTGAAGTGTAGGTTTGTATAAGAAGCTTCGTGCGTCTGCCGGATTGTC
>CAIPWS010000061.1 GCA_903868845.1 uncultured bacterium | reverse complement strand
TACTCATGATTACCTGAATAATGTTCCGGGGCTTACCCCGCTGTGCTCTAAGAGCAGTGGGCACAATGTAACATAAAGGTGAAGAGAGGGCAAATCTTCTTAAAATGCAATCAAAAGTCTATCTAAAAACAAAGATGGCCCCAGACGTTTGTCCGGGGCTCATCAAGTAACTAGAATCTTTCCTTTATTTCAAAACAATAACCATGGGAGTACCAACATTCCACAGACTCCAACATTCACACCAGCAAAGAGTCTGTCTTCGAGCGTCCAGTCCTTAGCCGAAACGAAAGCTAAGGTGTTTGCCACAAGAAATGCGGCATTCGGGACAATTGGGCTGTGTGCTGGATTTTTCCAGGTCATGACGATGAAGGGAGTTCCCGCAATGAGAGTGGCCACCACCGACATGATCAATGCATTCCGGGGGCCGCTTGTAAGCCAGAGCCAAACACATATAGCCACCATTGCGGCAATCAATGTGTCGAATCCACTCCATTGGCACTTACCTTTAAGGAGTAGCACCACAGTGGTCGCGGTCGCCCCAACTGCGTATATGGTCGGCACAGCAGGATTAGCTCCCTGCTTGAACATTGTCACGGATGTAATCCATGCCAACGCTGCCCAGAGACCGAAGGTTGTCAACGACAGACCTTCGCCTTTTCCACCGGCGGTCTTGGTCACCATGTAGGCATATCCCAAGATTGCAACCGCAACACTGAGAAATCCAAGAAATTTTTTCACAAGAATTTCCTTTCTTTTGCCTCACACATTCGTGTGTGAGTGGTTATTATTTCGACTGGAGATTTACCTTTGAATCCGAACACTTGTATGATTAGAAATTATGAGAAAATTTACACATTTGTGTCCGTACGAACGTCAAAGGATTGAAAGGTATTTAAGGAATGGAAAATCTCTGCGATTCATAGCTGGTAAACTTGATCGTAGTGTTTCTAGTCTCTCGGATGAGATTAATGAAAACAGTGTCAAAGGTATATACAATGCTAAGAAAGCAACCGAGAAGGCATACCAAAAAAGATGGAGATCAAAGACTCAGTGTATGAAAGTAAATCAGGATGCCAATCTTCAGAAGTTTGTAATCGATTCAATGAAGAATGATGACCAGTCACCAGCTGGAATATCTGGTCGACTTAAGCATGTCGAGACTGGATATCAATACGCCAGTACCAAAGCGATCTACAACTTCGTCAGGAGTCCAAATGGTAGACAAGTCGAGGGACACTTGTATTCAAAAGCAGTACACAAAAACAGTGGTCCAAAGAGAGGTACGTCAGTTACTATTGATGGTAGGACAATGATTGATGAAAGACCTAAAAAGGTCGATTCTAGGCTAGAATTCGGTCATTATGAGGGTGACTTCATTGAATCTGGTAAAGATGGTATTGGTTCACTTCTGGTTTTGGTCGAACGAAAAACACGATATCCATTTCTGATATATCTAGAAGATCGGACGACGGCAAACATCAATCAAATAATCGATCGGATATTGTTCGGCCTACCAGTTAAAAGTCTGACACTAGACAATGATATTTCATTCAAGAAGCACAAGGAGCTTTCAGAGCTCATCAATGCCACAGTATTCTTTTGTCATCCACAGTGTCCACATGAAAAAGGTACAGTCGAAAACAGGAACAAGGCTATTCGACGATATCTCAAAAAGAGGTCTGACTTAAGCACATATTCAAAAGAATTCATTGTTGAAGTTGAACGAAAATTACGTGATCGATTTATGGAATGTTTAGACTATAAAACACCACGCGAAGCATTTACAAAAGAGCTCCAAAAACAAAGAAAACCACTTGTCCGTGGTATGATGATGGAGAAATTATTAGTTAACTAAAGTGTTCGGATTCGGGGGTATGGGTAGTACTACTAGGCTTATCACAGTATAGCACACCCAGGGTATTTGTCAAGCATACCAAATCATGTTATATTGAATAGCCAAAACCACCAAAAATATGGCTCAAAATAAGCTTTTTCAACTTGCGACACCATTCAAACCGGCTGGAGATCAGCCGAAGGCTATCGAGGCGCTTACTGAAGGGCTAGAAAAGGGCTACGACCGCCAGACATTACTCGGAGTTACAGGTTCGGGAAAGACATTTACTGTTGCGAACGTGATCGCGAACTACAACAAACCAACACTCGTTTTGGCTCACAACAAAACTCTCGCGGCACAACTCGCTCAAGAGTATCGCGAATTCTTTCCAAACAATGCGGTGCATTACTTCGTGTCTTACTATGACTATTATCAGCCAGAGGCATACATGCCAGTGACGGATACTTACATAGAAAAAGAAGCCATGATCAATGAAGAGATTGATCGACTACGTCACGCTTCCACTCAAGCGCTTCTGACACGCAAAGATGTGATCATCGTCGCATCGGTGTCATGTATTTACGGTTTGGGCTCACCGGAAGAATATGAAAAAGTAAATATAAAAATATCAGAAGGAATGGAAATTTCGAGAGGTGAACTTGTACGCAAACTTATTGATATACATTTCTCTCGTACAAATGCCGACATAAAGCCTGGAACATTTCGTGCGGTCGGAAATATGCTCGAGGTTATGCCACTCAACGAGAAAATTATTTTCAGACTAGAGTTCGATGGTGGAAAACTCGAGAGAATCATAAGACTTGACCCGATAACACGCGCGGTAATTTTGAATACACAGCAAGGGGGCTCAGCTCATGGTGCGCCAGTATTCCTTTTCCCAGCGAAACATTTCATAAGCAATAAAGATCAGAGTGAAGCCGCCCTGAAAACTATAAAGGCTGAACTCGATGAGCGCATAAAGACTCTAGAGAAGAACGGAAAAATGTTGGAAGCCGAACGTCTCAAACGCCGCGTGAAGTACGACATTTCCATGATTCGCGAAGTTGGTTATACAAATGGTATCGAGAATTATTCGCGTCATTTCTCAGGGAAAATGCCAGGAGAAGCACCAGACACTTTGCTTGCGTATTTTCCTCACAAGAAAGATCCAAAGACTGGAAAGATGGTGGCTGATTTTCTGACTGTTGTCGATGAGTCGCACGTCACCATTCCTCAACTAAATGGAATGTTTGCTGGCGACTCTTCACGCAAAGAAACTTTGATTGAACACGGTTTCCGTTTGCCATCTGCCAAAGACAATAGGCCACTTAAGTTTCCAGAGTTTTTGGACAGAATTGGTCCAATGATATATACCTCGGCGACTCCAAGCGATTATGAAAGAAAAGGTAGTCAGCAGATTGTTGAACAAGTCATCAGACCAACAGGCCTCATAGATCCAGAGATAGTTATTAAGCCGGTCACAGGTGAAAGTGGAAAGGAGCAAGGTGCAAAGGGTGCATACCCCGGTCAAATTCACGACTTCATCGAAGAAGCGATCGCCACGATAAAAAAAGGAGATCGTGTCATGGCGACTACATTAACAAAAAAGATGGCGGAGGATTTGTCGGAATTTTTGAAGGAAAAAGGAATTAAGGCTGAATATTTGCACTCGGATATCAAGACCATGCAGCGCATCCAGATACTCACCGAATTTCGCAGAGGTGCTCTCGCAAGCAAAAATGGTGGCTTCGATTGTTTGGTTGGTGTGAACCTTCTTCGTGAAGGACTTGATCTTCCAGAAGTTTCGCTCATCGGTATTCTCGATGCTGACAAAGAAGGTTTCTTGCGTTCCGATACTTCGCTCATTCAGACTATTGGTCGTGCTGCGCGTAACGCCGCTGGCAGGGTTATTCTATATGCTGACAACATGACTGGTTCACTCGACCGCGCCATCAAAGAAACTGAACGTCGTCGAACTATTCAGATTGCATATAATAAAAAGCATGGCATAACACCCACTACTATCAAGAAAGCTATTCACGATATTACTGACCAACTTCGTAGTGAGCACGATAAGGCCGTCTATGAACTTCTCAAGGTAGATGAAGCGTTGGCTCAAAGTGATCCCAAGCTTTTGATAAGTCAGAAAGAGGGGGCAATGAATGAAGCCGTCAAAGTTCTTGATTTCGAGACTGCGGCTCTTGTGCGTGATGAGCTTATTGCATTGCACAAGAGGTTTGATACAATTAAGGCACATGGAAAAAATACTCATAATAGAAAGTGATGCTTCGTTCGGTGATCAGGTAAGCTCAGCCCTGAAGAAAAATGGTTATGCGACTATCGTCGTCTCTACAGGAAATGAGGGAATAAAGACTATGTATGACATAGAGCCGTCGCTTGTGATACTCGATGTGACATTGACTGACATGGATAGTTACGAGCTCTTGGCGAAGAAGTTGAATGCGCCACTTATTGCCAAGATTCCAGTTTTCTTGGTTTCATCTCAAGGTGTTCCTATAAATATGCGTCGCGTTCCAGCGGGTGCCGTTGCGGAGTTCATGATGGCATTCCGTTCAAATGGTGAGGACATAGTCGACAAGGTAAATCGCATGTTCGGTCATGAGGCAAAGTCTGTTCCAGCCAATCCTGGCGATGGTCGTGGTCTTGGTGGTTCAGTCAATGGTCGCAAGCCTAAGATTCTTTGGGTCGAGGATGATAAGTTGATCGGTACAATCTTGGCCAAGAAATTGGTGTCATCCGGCTTTGATCTTTTCCATGCACAGAGTGGTGAAGAAGGACTCGAGGCTTTGAAGCAAGCTAAGCCAGATGTCATAGTTTTGGATCTTCTTTTGCCAGGTATTGGTGGCTTCGATGTTCTTCAGGAAATAAATAAAGATGCAGGTTTGAGAAATGTGCCAGTCATGATCTTGTCTAACTTGAGTAAACCGACAGATATTGAACGTGCTAAGTTGCTCGGTGCCAAGAGATTTCTCATAAAGGCGGCAAC